>JASLCW010000458.1 GCA_030151765.1 Marmoricola sp. | reverse complement strand
GCAGTACCAGCGGCTGCTCGCCTTCCGTACTGCATTGCGCCGCTTCGACCACTGGAGTCGCGAGGCGGCAGAGTCCCACGGACTCACCCATGGGCAGCATCAGTTGCTGCTCGCCATCCGGGGCTTCTCCGGTCCCGCCGGTCCCACGATCGGCGATGTCGCCGAGGTGCTGTTGATCAAGCACCACACCGCGACCGGGCTGATCGACCGAGCCCAGGAGACCGGGCTCGTGGAGCGGGTGCGCGATCTCGACGACTCGCGCCGGGTGCGGCTGCGGCTCACTGAGCATGGCGCCGAGATCCTGCACGGCCTGACGGCGGTGCACATGGAGGAGATCGAGCGGCTCGCGCCGCTTCTCGACCCCTTGGAGAAGTCGCACGCCTGAGGCGATCTCGGGGTGGCTCCCTGATGTCTCAGGGTCAGCTGCCCGTGACGATCGGTGCATGATCACCCGTCGTGTGCGTTCGATCGTCGTCATCACCGCCCTGGCCCTGAGCTCCGTCGGACTCGTGGCGACAGCCCGGGCGGACGTACCCGCGGTGAACACGCCCGGTGGCGCGCAGGAGGGGCCCTTCACCGTCAGCAATGGCCCGGCCATGGGGCCGGACCAGTACGGCAATGCGCCGGGCAACAGCCACGTGCTCCTGACCGCGTCCGACGTCGCGGGTGGGAAGCGGTTGGTGCTGAAGCGCGATTTCGCCTATCAGAGCGCAGATCTGCTCGATCTGACCGGGCCGTACGTGACGTGGAGTCTCAGCAAGTACGGCGACACCCTCGTCACCCAGCAGTACTCGGCCGGTCAGCGCACCGTGGACGTGTACGACGTCAGCGCCCGGCCGGCGATCAAGGTCAGCAGCGTCGCGGTGCCCGACGCCGACTCGGGTGATCATCCCGGCTTCGTCTCGATCTCGGACGACGGTCGCTATGCCGTCTTCACCAATATCGACAGCGGCGACGCACAGCACCTCCCGACGGGGACCCTCTACGTCTTCGACCTCGGCGTCGCGGGCGGCATCGTCTACCAGCACACCTTCGCGCCCCTGCAGTTGAACCAGTACGGGAGCGATCCGGACGGCTATTACTGGAGCCTGTCGGGGAGTCAGTGGTGGAGCCCGGACCAGGACGAGGTCGGCTCCCATTGGAGCTTCGCCGACGGCCACGAGGAGACCGTCGTCGTCGACGCGCAGGCGGCCACCTCGCGGTTGTGGACGAGCCGCTCGGTCGACGGCCTGTCCGGGGAGGTGTTCAAGGATTTCTCGCCGTGCGGCTCCGAATACGGCGTCGATGCCTACAACGACGACCCCGCCCACCTGTTGAACCAGGCGCAGGTACTGGACACCGAGACCTCGGTGCCGCTGGGCGCGGTGGAACTGCCCGCCGACAGCGGCCATCTGTGGCAGCTCAGGGTGAACTCCGCGGGCCTGCACCAGGTCTATCCGGACGGGGGCAGCCAGACCTCGATCGCCGATGTCTTCACCGGTGGGCTCCCGTGCGACGCCAAGGCGATGCCGCTGCAGCCGCAATGGCCGGGCGGCGTCGGCGCCTATGACAACTACACGCTGACCCAGAGCGGCGATGACCGGGTGCTGTCATGGCCGGCGGCGACCGACGATCACGGTGTCGCCGGCTACAAGATCGTCGACACCTCGAACGGCGATTTCACGGTCGACGTGGGTGGTAACACGACCAGCTATGTCCTTCCGTACGACGACTTCAGCGCCGGCAACCACGCGATCTCGGTCTTCGCGGTCGACGGCAGCGGCCGCATGTCGGGTGAACTCGACAAGACCTTCGACCTGTCGGCGCCGCCGTCCCCGCCGGGTCAGGTGACCTTCTTCGGCATCGATGCCGAGCCCGCCGGTGCGCACCTGCTGTGGTCGGCCGCACCGGCGCCGGAGAATCATCCGGTGACGCACTACGTGGTCATGCAGGGCACCAGCAGCTCGGACGCCACGGTCGTCGCCACGCTCGGACCCGACGCGAGCACCTACGACGCCACCGGCCTGGACCCGAACGTCAAGTACTGGTTCGGGGTGGCGGCGCAGAACGACCGGGGCACCGGAGAGCTCTACGGCGCCTATGTGTGGCCCCAGGAGGGCGGTGGCGGGACCGGCAAGTCCGATCCCTCGGTGGCCGTGACCGGACCTACCTCGACGCCGTACGGTGCCCCGGTCTCGTGGAAGGTCACCGTGACCGCACAGGGGCAGCCGGTCTCCGGAGTGGTCCTGCTCGGCGAGGGCGGGACCCAGCTCGGCGGGCAGCTCAGCCTCGACTCGCACGGCGCCGCCACCGTGAGCATCCCGCGGGGGAGGCTCCAGCCGGGCATCCACCATCTCGTCGTGTACTACGGCGGCAACGACGCGGTGAACTCCGGAGCGCTCACGCGCGACCTGACCATCGTCCGGGCCGCCCCCGGTCGACCTGCCGTCCGGCTGGTGCGCAAGCCGGCCAGCCGGCACCGCGGCAAGGCGGTGATCGGCGTGACCACGCCGGCCGGCCTCTCGATCGCAGG
This sequence comes from Marmoricola sp., assembly GCA_030151765.1. Lineage (GTDB taxonomy): Bacteria > Actinomycetota > Actinomycetes > Propionibacteriales > Nocardioidaceae > Marmoricola. The sequence continues at coordinate 1,764 of JASLCW010000458.1, read as the reverse complement.
GGGCCGGGTCACGATCACGCTGGTCAAGGGCGCCAAGCAGAAGCAGGTCGCCGGGATTCTCGCCGGCGGTAGAGTCACGATGAACCTGCCGAAGCTGACCAGGGGCCGGTGGACGCTGGCTGCGGCCTATGCCGGCGACAGTCGCTACCTGCCGGCCCGCTCCTCGACAACGCTGAGGATCAGCCGATAGCCGCCGATTTCCGGGTTGGCGCCGATCTCTGGCAGAATCATCCCTTGGTCCGCTCGGCCGTGCTCCTGCCACAGGGGGATGACGGCAAGACGCGTGGGACCACCCGAATCGTGTTGAAACCCTGACACCGCGGTCGGCCTGTGGCGCCCGTGAGGAGACATCATGTCGAATGTGATCGATCAGCTTGCCGCCGACAGCCTGCGGGACGACGTTCCCGCCTTCCGGGCCGGCGACACCATCAAGGTCCACGTGAAGGTCGTCGAGGGCAACCGCTCCCGCATCCAGGTCTTCCAGGGCGTGGTCATCAAGCTGCAGGGCTCCGGCATCGGCCGCACCTTCACCGTTCGCAAGGTCTCCTTCGGCGTCGGCGTCGAGCGCACCTTCCCGGTCAACTCGCCGATCTTCGAGAAGATCGAGGTCGTGACCCGCGGTGACGTCCGTCGCGCCAAGCTCTACTACCTGCGCAACCTGCGCGGCAAGGCCGCCAAGATCAAGGAGCGCCGGGAGGCCTGAGCGGCTCCCCGGGTCGCACCATGACCCAGCTCGAACACGCCGATGCGCCTGCGCGTCGGCGTGTTCCCGTATGGCTCGAGACGGTCGTGCTGCTCGTCGTCGCGCTGGTGCTGGCGATCGGCATCAAGACCTTCTTCGTGCAGCCCTTCTACATCCCGTCCGCCTCGATGGAGCCGGGCCTGGTGCAGAACGACCGGATCCTGGTCGAGAAGCTGTCCTACTGGGGCTCCGGTACGCCGCAGCGCGGTGACATCGTGGTCTTCAAGGATCCCGGCGGCTGGCTGCCGGCCGCCGAGGACGGCAGCCCGAGCAACCCGGTCGCGAAGGTGCTCTCCTTCATCGGGCTCTATCCGAGTGGCGGGCATCTGGTGAAGCGGGTCATCGGCGTCGGCGGTGACCGGGTCAGCTGCGCCAGTGCGACCAGCGCGCTGGAGGTCAACGGACACGCGCTCGCGGAGGCGTCGTACCTGCCCAAGGGCGTCTCGGCCTGTGCCAACTACGGCGCCTTCGACGTCACCGTGCCCGCGCACCACCTGTGGGTGATGGGGGACAACCGCGGCAACTCCTACGACTCGCGCGGCCACGTCGACGGACCGGGCAAGGGTTTCGTCGCGGACGACCTGGTCGTGGGCAAGGTCGTCGCGCGGGTCTGGCCGCTCGGACGCTTCACGGTGCTGCACCGTCCGGCGACCTTTGCCGGTGTCCCTGCGTCGTGAGTTGGGCGGCACGTCCTAAGCTCGCACCGTGACTCATCCCGACGCGCCCTTCCAGGAGAAGGTCGGCCACTCGAAGAAGGGGCAGGACCGTCGGTCGATGCCGGTGTGGCTCGAGACGATCGTGCTTCTCGTGGTCGCGCTGGTGCTCGCGGTCGGGATCAAGACCTTCTTCGTGCAGCCCTTCTACATCCCGTCGGCGTCGATGGAGCCGGGCCTGGTGAAGAACGACCGGATCCTGGTCGAGAAGATGTCCTACTGGGGCTCCGGCACCCCGCAGCGGGGTGACGTCATCGTCTTCACGGACCCGCGCGGCTGGCTGCCGCCGACCGAGGACGGCAGCCCGAC
>JASLCW010000451.1 GCA_030151765.1 Marmoricola sp. | reverse complement strand
AGCGGGTGACCCTCAAAGACATCGCCGACGAGGTGGGACTCTCGACGGCCGCGGTCTCCTATGCCCTGCGCGGGCTCCAGGTCCCCGAGGAGACCCAGGCCAAGGTGCGGGAGGCTGCCGATCGGCTCGGCTACCAGGCCGACCCGATCGCGCGGGCCCTGGCCTCGGGCCGGACCGGCCACATCGGGGTGATCTCGCGCTCGCTGACCGATGTCTGGCAACAGAGTGTCGCCGCCGCCCTGGGGCGCGGCCTGCTCGAGCACCATCGCCAGGCGCTGATCGTGGACGCCTCCAATGACCCATTGCTGGAGGAATCCCTGGCCCGGCAGTTGGTCGACCAGAGAGTCGACGCGATCGTGGTGCTGCCCGCGGATCCGTCCGCACCGCACTGGACCGGCATCGCCGAGCGCACCGCCCTGATCGCCATCGGCGACGCGATCCCCGGCGCGACGACCGCGGCCGAGGTGGTCTTCGACAATTCCGCGGCCGTGCGAGGTGCCTTGCAGACCCTGGCCGATGCCGGTCATCGACGCGTCGCCGTGCTGACCCCGGGCGACCAGGCGACCCCCGATCGGCCGGCCGAGGTGGTCGCCCATCAGGTCGCCGCCGAGCTCGACCTCGACCTCGCCCTGCACACCAGTCCCCACGACCTCGGGGGCGCCAAGGCGGTGGCGCTCGGTGTCCTGCGCGGTGAAGCGCCGCCGACCGCCTTCTTCTGTCTCTCCGATTCGATGGCCTACGGCGTCTATGCCGCGACCCGGGAGCTCGGTCTCGTCATCCCCGACGACGTGTCCGTGCTCGGTTCGGACGACAACCAGGTCTCGGCCCTGCTGACGCCGCCGCTGGCCGGCTATCGCTGGCCCTTCGACGACCTGATCGAGGCGGTCGTCGGATTCACCCTGGCCGCGGTCGACAAGGGGGAGCGGGGCGGGCGCCGTACTCTCCGCGCGACGCCGACCTCCGGCGGCTCGGTGGCCCCACCCCGCTCCTGAGGCCTCCGCCGCATTCGATACCGTCGGGATTGAAACCGTGTCCTCCGCGTGCCCGCGTCGTTGGAGGGGCGAGGAGGCCCACCCATGTCACGTCGTACCGCGTCCGCCCTCGGGCTCGCGTCGCTGCTTTTCGCCCTGCTGGTCCCGCTGTCCGGCTCGCCGGCCTCGGCCGCGTCGAACGACCTGCGGATCACCATGTCCGACGGAGTCACGCTCGCGGCGACGCTGACCGGAACGGATGCGACCACGCCGCGGCCGACGGTCGTCGAGTTCACGCCCTACGGCACCTCGGGGAAGTCCTTCGACGTCAGCTCCGACTTCGACTACCTCACCGTGCAGATCCGCGGCACCGGTGACAGCGACGGCAGCTTCGACGCCCTCGGCCCGCAGTCGCAGCAGGACGTGGTCACCGCGCTGCGGTGGGCCTGCGACCAGCCGTGGAGCAATGGCCATCTTGCGGTCGCCGGCTTCTCCGCGAGCGCGATCATGATCTTCAACTCGCTGCACCAGCAGCTGCCCTGCGTCGACGCGGCCGTCCTGCGCTCGGGCACCTTCGAGCTCTATCGCGACCTGTTGGTGCCGGGCGGCGTCACCAACATCGTTCCCGGTGCGGCCGTGATCGGCATGATCGGCGCCCCCGCGCTGATCCAGGGACCGCAGCGCCTGCAGCGCAATCCCTCCTCCGCGCTCACCACCCTGCTCGGCCTCTTCAACGCGGGCATCAACGCTGGCTTCCTGCACCCGAGCCTCGACTCCTTCTGGCAGCAGCGCGGCTTCCGTGGTGACGTCAACAGGATCCCGACCCTCTTCGTCGACGGCGCCTTCGACGTCGAGCCGCGCGGCGACTACCAGGGCTTCCAGCAGCTGCGTGACGAAGGGGCGCATCCGCACCTCCTCGTCGTCGGCGGACACGACGGCGCCCCGGCCGGCACCGACAACGGTGTCGGCGAGATCGCGAAGTGGTTCGACCACTACCTGCGCGGCGTCGACAACGGCGTGGACCACGAGCCCGCCGTACAGATGCTGCTGGCCAATGGCGACCGGGAGGACATGCTCAAGGGCAAGTTCGTCCGGTACGACGCCGGCGACTGGCCCGTCCCCGGCACGACCTGGACCGCGCTGAACCTGTCCGCGAAGCGGGCCGGCGCGGCCACCTCGCTCAACGACGGCAGTCTCACCACCGGTACGACGCCCGCCGCGACGCAGCTCTATCCCGCGCTCTTCTCGGTGCCGACCAATTCCGATCCCAACACGATCGCCACGATCGGCGGTGGGAACGGCGGGCCGATCAACCAGCTCGCCGACTTCATCCCGGCGCTGACCGACATGGACCTGTCCAATCTCACCGGACTGACCTACACCACGCCGGCCCTGAAGAGCGCGGTCACGGTGGCCGGTCCCGCGGACCTGGACATCCGGCTGTCGAGCCTGATGCCCACCACGAACATCTGGGCGGTGATCAGCGATGTCTCGCCCGACGGCCATGCCCATCCGATGGCGGTCGGTCGGCTCAACACCGCCTTCCCCAAGGTGATCGCGTCGAAGTCGCTCTACTCCGGCGGTCAGCTGGTGCAGCCCTATGGGGACTACGCGTTTGCCTCGCTGCCGGTCCCACTGCTGCCCCGGGACTACCACGTCGAGATCTGGCCGATCGCCAACCGCTTCGAGACCGGCCATCGGATCCAGCTGTCGATCGTAGGTCAGTCCGCCTTCTCGCTGCCCGGCCTGCCCGGTCTCAACTCGGTCTTCCTCGGTGGCACGACCGGAACCCGGCTGATGTTCCCGAGCCTTCCGGGCAGCAACCTGGCGGCCGCGATCAACTGAGTCCGCGCGGGGGCTCAGAGCTCGCCGAGGCTGACGGATGCATAGCTCTCCTTGACGAAACGCAGATGCGTCCAGTTCTCGACCTCGTTGACGCCGGGAAGCGAGCGGACTGCCTCCAGGGTGTCGGTGAGCTGTCCGGCGGTGAAGGACCGGAGCGTCAGCAGGAGGTCGAAACGACCTAGTGTGCGCGCGAGGAAGCTGACGGCGGGCATGTCGAGGAGCGCGCGGCAGACCTCCTCGTGATCGCCGGCGAGCCGGACGCCGAGCCCCATCGCCAGTTGGTGGTCGTCGCGCGACTGCCGGAGCAGCGCGCCGACGTGGACGATGTGCCCGTCGATCAGCCGGACCACGCGGCGCCGGGTCGCGGCGGGGGACAGGCCGACCAGCCGCGCGAGATCGACGTACGGCGTCCGGCCGTCCTCCTGCAGCGCCCGCAGCAGTGCGATGTCGGTGGCGTCGACCGTCTGCGTCACGTCACCCAGCGGGCCCACGACGTCGAGCAGGACGTCGGCGTACGGGAAGGTGTCGACGCCGCGCACCTTGTCGAGGGCACGCAGTTCGCCGACGGCGATGTCGATCTCGCGGGTCGACCCCGTCCGGAGTTCGACGACCACGGCGTGGCGGCCGGTGGTCATCGACACGAAGACGACGTCCTCGCGGGTCGCGCACGCGGCCGCCACCGGTTCCGCGGGTCCGTCGACGGTCAGGCCGACATAGGCGAGGGCGCCGCGGCCGATCACCCCCGGATGGACGACCCCGCGCACGGACACCTCGCCGAGCGAGAGCAGTCGCTGCATCCGGTTGGCCACGGCCGATCGGGAGGCGCCCAGGTTGCGGGCGATCTCGCGGTGGGTCAGCCGTCCGTCGCGCTTGAGCAGGGAGACGATCGCCTCGTCGAGGTCGTCCATGGCCGATCACCGCGCAAAATTTTCGATCACCTTTTTGGTCGATCCGAGAGTGCCATTCGATGGCTCCTTCTGTCCATCTGTGCCGGATCGCGTTCCATTCGAGCGCCGGTAGCGGCCAATCGATTGTGCACATGGTCAATAAGCGCTCGAACGGCTTGTCACGCGCTGTGCCGATGCCTAGTGTCGCGCACATCACTTGGCCCTGAGGAGACCGCCGTGTCAGAAACAACCGTGGGAGTCACCCGTCCGGAGTCGACGGGTGACGGGCTCGCGCGCAATGCGCTGAACCTCCCGGAGCTCATCTTCACGGCGATGGCGGCGCTCGCCCCGCTGACCCTGGTCGTCGCGGTGATGCCGCTGCACTTCTTCGTCGGCGGCTCCGCCGTGCCGGGTGGCTACCTGGTGGCGATGGTGGTCATGGGCCTCTTCGCGGTGGGGCTGACCACGATCATGCGCTATGTCCGCAACACTGGCGCCTTCTACGCGATCATCACCCGCGGGCTCGGCCGCGAGGCCGGTTCGGCCGCGGCGCTGCTGGCCGTCGTCGCCTACAACGCCCTGCAGATCTCGACGTACGGCGCCCTCGGCGTCTATGCCAGCGACGCTGCCGCGAATCTGCTCGGCATCCACGCGAACTGGTCGGTCTACGCGATCGTCGGCATCGTGCTGGTGGCACTCCTCGGCTATCGCGGACTGACCGCGAGCGCGAAGGTGCTGACCGTCGTGCTCAGCCTCGAACTGATCTCGCTGGTCGTCCTGGCGGTCGCGGTCTTCATGGACCGTGGCACCTCTGCGCTGTCCGCCCAGCCCTTCAACCCGACGCATGTCCTCGACCCGGCCAATGGTCCGATGTACGGCTTGATCTTCGGTGCCTTCATGGGCTTCGAGTCGACGGTGATCTACTCCGAGGAGACCACCGGAGGCGCGAAGACGGTACGACGTGCGACATACCTGGTGGTGGGCATCATCGGGCTGTTCTACGCCTTCATGGCCTACGTCGTCGTGACGGCGTACGGAGCCGGTCAGATCGGTACGGCGGCCGCGAAGGATCCGTCGGGGCTGGTGCTGACGCTCTTCGGCAAGTACACCTCGTCATGGTTCGGCGACGTCGTCTCGGTGCTGCTGCTGCTCAGCGCCTTCGCTGCGCTGCTCTCGCTGCACAATGCCAGCAATCGTTACGCCTACGCGCTCGGTCGCGAGAAGCTGATCCCGACCGTCTTCGGCAAGACCCACCCGGTGACTCGCTCGCCCTGGGTGGCCGGCATGGCGCAGACCGCCGCGGCCGTCGTCGTGCTCGTCGTCTGCCTGATCTTCCACGTCGACCCCTACCTCGGCCTGCTGCTGTGGGGCAGCGCGCTCGGCTTCCTCGGGATCATCGCGCTGTGGGCGATGTGCGCGCTCGCCGCGGTCGTCTACCTGCGCCGCAACCACCCCGAGGTGGGTGCGTGGCGCGGCCTGGTCGCGCCCTTGCTCGCCGCCCTCGGACTGGCGATCGTCTTCGTCATGGTGGTTCTGCACTTCGACCTCTTCTCCGGCGGCACGCCGGCGGTCAACGCCATCCTCTTCGTCCTGGCCGGCCTCGCCGTCGTCGGCGGTCTGGCGCGGGCCGTCTACCTGCGCTCGCGTGAGCCGGAGACCTACGCCAAGCTCGGTGCCACCAACGCCGCCACTGCCGAGGATGCTGCTGCATCGTGACGGACATGGTCTCGGACGCAGGAAGCGGCTACCGGCCGATCGATCTCGGTGAGGCGGCCAACGCGCCGGTCGGCATCTTCGAGGACCCGGATGATGTCGAGCTCGGCGAACGGCTCCTCTACGGCCTGCCCTTCCGCTTCGGCGACCGCGATCGCGCCGTCGTACGGGTGGCTCCGGGGGAGAGCGCGACGATCGAGCTGGCCGGACGGCCGACCTGGTTGATCTTCGCGCACGCCGTGCTCGAGCCGGAGATCTTCGAAGGCGGTCGCTTCGGCGAGCAGGTGGGCAGCTATCGGCTGCGCTACGAGGGTGGCGAAGAGGTCACCCATGACCTGCGCCAGCGCTTCGAGATCGGTCCGACGCCGCGGCGCTGGGACGGCCGGCCGCTGCCGCTCGACTGGGGACAGACGCCCCTGCTGGCGCGCAATGACGCCGAGCACGTGCTGATGGATCGCTGCTGCGGTCGGTACGACGAGGCCGGCGCGCGCCTGGTCGACATCGAGGATCCGCAGTCGCGGGTGCCCTACGTGCTGCCTTACCGCTTCTATCTGTGGGCGATGCGGAATCCGCACACCGACCTCGACCTGGTCGAGCTCACGGTCGAGGCTCGCGGGACCTCGCTCCTCCTCGGTGCGCTCACCGTGAGCGACCTCGACGAGGAGCCCTTCACCCGGACGGTGGCGCGTGACCTCGTCCTCGACCTCCAGGGCGAGGTCACCGAGCGGACCGCGATCGAGGTCGATCGCGGCACCGCCACCTATGTCTATCGAACCGCGCCCGAGGCGGACAGCGGCGCCGCGCTGCCCGGTGGATGGGGGCAGGCCCGACCGGAGGCGTGGACCAGCGGCTACGCCAAGGTGTCGGCGACGCCCTCGGCCACGGTGACCGTCACCGAGGGTGAGACGACGATCGGCGAATTCGGCTGGGGTGCGCTCGTCGAGCACGGCAAGCTCGACTTCGCGTGGGGGAGCGTGCACCTCCCCGAGGCGGATCAGTGCTGGGTGCGTACGACGGTCCGCGACGAGACGGGCAGGCCGGTGCCCTGCCGGATCCGCTTCCAGACACCGGCGGGGATCCCGATCGCGCCGTACGGACATCACGCTCACATCAATTCGGACGGCGGCACCTGGAATCTAGACATCGGCGGCGACGTCCGTCTGGGTAGCTACACCTACGCCTCGATCGACGGGGTCTGCGAGGGGTGGCTCCCAGTGGGAGAGCTCCGGGTCGAGGTCTCGCGGGGATTCGAGTACGAGCCGATCCGTCGGACGATCACGATCGCGGCCGACCAGGCCGAGCTGGAGCTGATCCTTCCCCGGACCTTCGATCCGCTGGCCCGCGGCTACGCCAGCGGCGACACCCACGTGCACTTCATGTCGACGCACGGTGCCGAACTCGAGGCGCGCGCCGAGGGCCTGCACATCGCCAATCTGCTGCTGGCGCAATGGGGGCATCACTTCACCAACACCGAGGAGTTCACCGGCCACCCGCATCACTCGCACGACCACGACGCGATCGTGTACGCCGGCCAGGAGAATCGCACCAACATGCTCGGCCACATCAACCTGCTGGGTCTGCGGGAGCCGATCATGCCGTGGTCGACCGGCGGCTCGGAGGAGGCCGAACTCGGTGGTGGTCTGGCGACCACGCTCTCGCACTGGGCCGACGAGTGCCATGAGCAGGGTGGCACCGTCGTACTCGCGCACTTCCCGGTGCCGTACGGCGAGACCGCCGCCCTGCTCGCCACCGGACGGCTGGACGCCGTCGAGACGATCGCGTACGACACCTACAACATCGAGGAGTACTACCGCTATCTCAACGCGGGCTTCCAGGTGCCCCTCGTCGGTGGCACGGACAAGATGACCAGCGAGGTGCCCGTCGGCCTGATGCGCACCTACGCGCGCGCCAACGGCACCGGCATCGACTACTGGGCCTGGTGCGATGCCATCAAGCGCGGCGACACGATGGTCTCCAGCGGACCGTTGCTCTGGCTGGCGGTCGAGGGCACGCCGCCCGGGTCGACGGTCACCGGCCGCGAGTCGGTCACGGTCGCGGTCGAGCTCGAGACGATCTTCCCGGTGGACCAGATCGAGATCGTCCGCTCCGGAGAGGTGATCCACACCGAGCCGGTGCCCGCGGGAGCCGCGACGCACCGATTCGAGATCACCGTCGAGATCGGTGGCTCGGACTGGATCCTGGCCCGCTGCTTCGGATCCGCGCACGGTGCCGAGCGACATGCCGACACGTGGAGTCGACCGGTGGTGGCACACACGTCACCGGTCTACGTGACCCCGGATGCGTCGTACGAGCGCTGCGATCCCGAGGTGCTGACCGACATGGTGGCGATGATCGACGCGGCCCGGCGCTACGTCACCGACCAGGCGCGCACGCATTGGACCGGTACGACGCGGCATCGCCACGGCGAGGACGATCACCTCGCCTACCTGACCCGCCCCTTCGAGGAGGCGAACGAAGCGATCGAGTCGCGACTGGCTCGACATGCACGGGAGGACGATTCGCAATGACGATGGACCCGGACACCCTGAGCGCGCTGACCAATACGGTCACGCCGCCCTTCGCGTGGTCCCCCAAGGGCTGGCCCTCTGAGCGGCCCTTCACCGACCCCGACGTACCCGAGACGTGGGTCTACACGACCAAGTACTCGTACGACCCCGGCGAGATCGTGGAATTCCACGTCTCGTCGAGTGCGCCGGAGTTCGAACTGGAGATCATCAGGGACGGCAGCCGGCCGCGGACAGTGCACCACGAGCGCGGTCTGACCGCTCCGCGGCAGGAGGCTCCCGAGGACGCCTATGCCACGGGATGCGGCTGGACGGTGACGCACACCTGGCAGGTGCCGGAGGACTGCGAATCCGGCTTCTTCCTGGTCGTGGTGCGAAACGAGACCGCGCACGGAGTCTGGGAGCGCGAGCACTTCGTCGTCGTGCGCGCGGGCGCGGAGAAGCGCAGCCCGATCGCGCTGGTGCTGACCACCGGGACCCTCAGCGCCTACAACGACTGGGGCGGGGCCAATCACTACCGGGGCATCGGCGACGACCCGCGCAATGACGCCGGTTCGCCGCTCTCCTCAACTCAGCGCCCGATCGGCCGGGGCATGCTCCGCAAGCCGGTCGACGCTCCGCGCGAGTACCACCCCTACACGCCGGGGATCGGCTGGGTGCCGCGCTACGACTCCTACGAATGGGCCCGCTTCAACGGCTATTCGCGGCACCACTCCGACGCCTTCTGGGCGACGTACGAGCGCAGCTTCGCCGTGTGGGCGGAGCAGGCGGGCTATCGCTTCGACTACCTGACCCAGATCGACCTGCAGCAGAACCCGCAGGCGCTCGAGGGCTATGAGTGCGTGGTGGTCGTGGGTCACGACGAGTACTGGAGCTGGCAGCAGCGCGATGTCATCGACGCCTTCGTCGACGCGGGTGGCGGCTTCGCGCGCTTCGCGGGGAACTATCAGTGGCAGGTCCGGCTCAGCGAGGACTGCGCCACGCAGTACTGCTACCGGTTGCCGGCACTCGACCCCGAAGCGGCGCGGACTCCGCACCTGGCGACGACCAACTGGGAGGCCAAGAGCGTCGGGCGACCCGGCGCGACGACGACCGGCCTCAACGGGCTCGGCGGCATCTACAACCGGTACGGCGCTGCCGTGCCGCGCTCCTCGGGCGGCTTCACCGTCTATCGCCCGGAGCACTGGTCCTTCGCGGGGACGGACCTCTACTACGGCGACCAGCTGGGTGCCGATCCGACCTTCCTGGCGGCCTTCGAGGTGGACTCGGTCGAGTACACCTTCCACCGCGGACTGCCCTATCCCACCTTCGAGGACGGCGCCCCGGAGAACCTGGAGATCCTGGCGATCTGCCCGGCGGCCAAGGGCGAGGAGGACCGCTTCGGCGGCAAGTACCCGATCGGCGGGCCCGAGGCGGAGGTCTACGCCTACAACATCGAGCTCGGCGACGACCTGCCCGACTACGTGCACGAGAACCAGATGCGTGGCGCCGGGATGATCGCCGCCTTCAGCCGGGGCGAGGGCGAGGTCTTCAACGGCGGTTCGACGGAGTGGTCGAACGCCCTTCGTGTCGGCGATCCCTTCGTCGACCGCATCGTGCGCAATGTGCTGGACCGATTCACCTCGAGGAAGCAGTCATGAACGTCAACGACATCGCCGTGGTCGACCGGGAGCACACGCGCCCCGTGGTACCGGACCCGAGCGGATACGACTCGGTCAGCGCGGGTTGGAGCGAGACCGAATATCGCGCCGTGGAGCTCGCCGAGGACTCCCTCGGTGGCATGTGGGAGGGACAGCCGGGCACCGTCTCCTTCGACTCGTGGCCCTACACCGAGTTCTGCGTGATGATCAGTGGTCGCGTAGCGGTCATCGACGTCGACGGCGGCCGGCGGGAGTTCGCGGCGGGCGATGCCTTCGTCGTACCGCGCGGCTTCCGGGGCACATGGGAGACCATGGAGCCCTCGGTCAAGTACTTCGTGGCGATGAGGTGAATGCCGTGAGCGACCAGAACCGCGGCCCCTTCGTCGGGCCTCCCGACGCTTCCACCGCGCCCCGGTACGCCGGTGCCGCGACCTTCGCCCGGCTCCCGCGACTCGATCAGGTCGACCGTGCTGACATCGTCATCGCGGGCGTGCCCTTCGACACCGGCGTCTCCTACCGACCCGGTGCCCGCTTCGGTCCCGCCCACGTTCGGGAGTCCTCCCGCCTGCTGCGTCCGTATCACCCCGCACTGGACGTCTCGCCCTTCGAGCTCGCGCAGGTGGTCGACGCCGGCGACATCGCGGTCAACCCCTTCAACATCAACGAGGCCCTCGACACAGTCGAGCAGGCGGCTCTCGAGCTGACCGAGCCGGGTGCGCGGCTGCTCACCATCGGCGGGGACCACACCATCTCGCTGCCGCTGTTGCGGGCGGCCAGCCGACGCCACGGACCGGTGGCCCTGCTGCACTTCGATGCTCACCTCGACACCTGGGACACGTATTTCGGCGCCGACTACACGCACGGAACGCCCTTCCGTCGTGCCGTCGAGGAAGGGCTGCTCGACACCGAGGCTCTCAGTCACGTGGGCACCCGCGGGCCGCTCTACGGCAAGAAGGATCTCCAGGACGATCGCCGCTTCGGCTTCGGCATCCTCACCTCCGCGGACGTCTACCACCAGGGCGTGGTCGAGGTGATCGACCGGCTCCGGGAACGCATCGGCTCCCGCCCGCTCTATGTGTCGATCGACATCGACGTGCTCGACCCGGCGCATGCGCCCGGAACCGGTACTCCCGAGGCCGGCGGGATCAGCTCACGGGAGTTGCTCGAGATCCTGCGTGGCCTGGCCGGGCTGAACCTGATCGGTGCCGACGTCGTCGAGGTCTCGCCGCCGTACGACCACGCCGAGCTCACCGGGATCGCGGCCAGCCATGTCGGCTACGACCTGATGACCCTGCTGGCGATGCGCTGTGCGGAGGGCACCGAGGGCTGACCTGGCGGAAAAAGCCTTGTGAGTGAGTACTCACTCACATAACCTTGGCCGGGTGAGTCGCGCCCGTCCCATGTCGCCCGACGAGCGCCGCGAGGCGCTGATCCAGGCGACGCTGCCACTGCTGGTCGAACACGGCCGGGCCGTCACCACGCGCCAGATCGCCGATGCGGCGGGCGTCGCGGAGGGCACCATCTTCCGGGTCTTCGAGACCAAGGAGGAGTTGATCCACGCGGCACTGCACAAGGCCTTCGTCTGGAGCGACTACGTCGGCGCCATCAAGACGATCGACCTGTCGCTCCCGCTCGAGGAGCGGCTGGTCGAATTGGTCGGCCAGATGCAGGGACGCTTCCATGAGATCTTCGGGCTGATGCGTTCGGTCGGCATGGTCGCGCCGCCGGACGACCACGACCACACCCACGAACGGGCCAAGTGGATCCAGCAGACCCTCGCCGCGATGATCGAGGTGGTCCGGCCGGATGCGAAGCGACTCGACGTACCCGCGGCCGAGGTGATCCACCTCCTCCGCCTGCTCACCTTCTCGGGCACCCATCCCGAGATCTCCCAGGGCCACATCCTCACGCCCGAACAGATCGTCCACGTCGTGCTGCACGGCGTGGTCAAGAAGGACGACTGATGCTGCTGCGACTGATCCGCACCCACCTGGCGCCGTACCGCTCCTGGCTCACGATCATCGTCGTGCTCCAGTTCGTCGGCACGGTCGCCGCGCTGTACCTGCCGAGCATCAACGCCGACATCATCGACAAGGGCATCGCGCAGGGCGACACCGATTACATCATCCGGTACGGCGGCGTGATGCTCGCCGTGGCGCTGTTGCAGATCGCCTGCTCGGTCGTCGCGGTCTGGTACTCCGCTCGTACGGCGATGGGCTTCGGTCGTGATGTGCGCGCCCGCATCTTCGAACGCGTCGGGGCCTTCTCGGCGCGCGAGGTGCAGCACTTCGGCGCGCCCTCGCTGATCACCCGCGAGACCAACGACGTCCAGCAGGTGCAGATGCTGGTGCTGATGTCGTGCACGCTCGCCGTCTCCGCGCCGATCATGATGGTCGGCGCCGCGGTGATGGCGATGCGCGAGGACACCGGCCTCTCCTGGATTCTCGGGGTCGCGGTCGTCGTCCTGCTCCTGCTGATCTCCTTCATCGTGACCCGCATGGTGCCGAGCTTCCGCAAGATGCAGGAGCGCATCGACGAGGTGAACAGGCTGCTCCGCGAGCAGATCACCGGCGTACGGGTGGTGCGTGCCTTCGTCCGCGAGAAGCGCGAGACCGAGCGCTTCGCGTCCGCCAACGGCGACCTGACCGATGTCGCGATCCGGGCCGGGCGCTGGCAGGCGCTGATGTTCCCGACGGTGATGCTGGTGGCGAACATCTCAGCCGTCGGAGTGCTGTGGTTCGGTGGTCACCGGGTCGACAGCGGCCAGATGCAGGTCGGCGCGCTGACCGCCTATCTGTCCTATCTGATGCAGATCCTGATGTCGGTGATGATGGGCACCTTCATGATGATGATGATTCCGCGCTCGGCCGTCTGCGCCGACCGGATCATCGAGGTCACCGACACCGAGAGCTCGGTGCAGCCACCCGCCGACCCGGTGACCGATGTGCTCGACCACGGCACGCTGCGCTTCGAGGACGTCGAGTTCAGCTACCCGGGCGCCGCCGTTCCCGTCGTACGCGGGGTGAGCTTCGAGGCGCAGCCGGGTCAGACCGTCGCGATCATCGGATCCACCGGCGCCGGCAAGTCGACGATGGTCAACCTGGTCCCGCGGCTCTTCGATGTCACCGGCGGCACGGTGCTCGTCGATGGCGTCGACGTACGACGTCTCGACCCCGAGTTGCTCTGGTCGAAGCTCGGACTGGTGCCGCAGAAGGCCTTCCTCTTCTCCGGGACGATCCGGTCAAATCTCCTTTACGGCAAGGGCGATGCGACCGAGGAGGAGATGTGGCGCGCGCTCGAGATCGCGCAGGCGCGCGGCTTCGTCGAGGAGCGTCCCGAGGGTCTGGACGCGCCGGTCGCGCAAGGCGGCACGAACTTCAGCGGTGGCCAGCGGCAGCGCCTGGCGATCGCGCGAGCGGTGATCCGGCAACCGGAGATCTACCTCTTCGACGACTCTTTCTCGGCTCTCGACCTGGCCACCGATGCCCGGCTGCGGGCGGCGCTGAGGCCGGTCACCCGTGAGGCCACGACGATCATCGTCGCCCAGCGCGTGTCGACGATCCGCGACGCCGACCTGATCCTCGTCGTCGAGGACGGCATCGTAGTCGGGCGCGGCACCCATGCCTCACTGCTCGACGATTGCTCGACATATCAGGAGATCGTCACGTCCCAGCTGAGCGCGGAGGAGGCGGCATGAGCGAGCGCAGCGAGCGTACGGCGAGTGCTGCCGAGCAGAAGGCTCCCGCGAAGCAGCTGAAGGAGACCGAGCGGGTCGAGGCCGGGCCGGGCCACGGCCGGGGCCCCTTCGGCGGCGGAATGGTCGGCCAGAAGGCCGCCACCTTCAAGCCCTCGGCGAAGCGGCTGATCGCCCGGATGGCGCCCGAGCGCAATCGCGCGCTCGCGGTGATCGCCCTGGCCGTCGGCAGCGTCACCCTCTCGGCACTGGGGCCGAAGATCCTCGGCCATGCCACCGACCTGATCTTCGGCGGCCTGATCGGCAAGGGCATCCTCGAGCAAGGCAGCAAGGCCGAGGCCGTGACGCGCCTGCAGGCGCAGGGCAAGGACACCCAGGCGTCCATGATCGAGTCGATGAAGCTCACCGACGGGGTGAACTTCGGCGATGTCGGCCATGTCCTCTTCCTGGTGCTCGCGGTGTACGTCGTCGGCTCGCTGCTCGCCTGGCTGCAGGGCTATCTGCTCAACGATGTCGTGCAGGGCACCATCTTCCGGATGCGCTCCGACGTGGAGGACAAGGTCAACCGGCTGCCCTTGAGCTATTTCGACTCGCAGCCGCGCGGTGAACTGCTCAGCCGGGTCACCAACGACATCGACAACATCAGCCAGACGCTGCAGCAGACGATGAGCCAGTTGCTGACCAGCCTGCTCACCGTCGTCGCCGTACTCGCGATGATGTTCTGGATCTCGCCGCTGCTGGCCCTGGTCGCCCTGATCACGGTGCCGCTGTCGATGGTGGTCACCAAGCAGGTGATGGGCCGTTCCCAGGGCATGTTCATCGAGCAGTGGCGCCGTACCGGCAAGCTCAACGCGCACATCGAGGAGACCTTCTCGGGCCACTCGCTGGTCAAGGTCTTCGGCCGTCAGGCGGCCGTCGAGGAGACCTTCGCGACCGAGAACGAAGCCCTCTACAAGGCCTCCTTCTCGGCACAGTTCGTCTCCGGCCTGATCATGCCGCTGATGATGTTCATCGGAAACCTCAACTACGTGCTGGTCGCGGTGATCGGCGGTCTGCGGGTGGCGAGCGGATCGCTCTCGCTGGGCGACGTGCAGGCCTTCATCCAGTACTCGCGCCAGTTCACCCAGCCGCTCACGCAGGTCGCCTCGATGGCGAACCTGCTGCAGTCGGGGGTGGCCTCCGCGGAACGGGTCTTCGAACTCCTCGATGCTCCGGAGGAGTCCGCCGACCCGGCCTCCCTGGGCGGCGTGGATCGTCGTACGACGGGAGAGGTGCGCTTCGAGGGCGTCTCCTTCAGGTACGACCCGGCGGAGCCGCTGATCGAGGATCTCTCGCTGGTCGCCGAGCCGGGACACACAGTCGCGATCGTCGGACCGACCGGAGCCGGCAAGACCACGCTGGTGAACCTGATCATGCGCTTCTACGACGTCGACGCCGGCCGGATCACCCTCGACGGTGTCGACATCACCTCGATCCCCCGGGGCGAGCTGCGCTCCCGGATCGGCATGGTCCTCCAGGACACCTGGCTCTTCGCCGGCACGATCCGGGAGAACATCGCCTACGGGCGGCCCGACGCCACCGAGGAGGAGATCGTGGCGGCCGCGCGGGCGACCTTCGTGGACCGCTTCGTGCACTCGCTGCCCGAAGGCTACGACACCGTCGTCGACGAGGAGGGCTCCAACCTCTCCGCGGGCGAACGGCAGCTGGTCACGATCGCGCGAGCCTTCCTCTCCGACCCCGGTCTGCTGATCCTCGACGAGGCGACCAGCTCGGTCGACACCCGGACCGAACTGCTGCTGCAGCAGGCGATGGCGGCGCTGCGGACCGACCGCACCTCGTTCGTGATCGCGCACCGGCTCTCCACGATCCGCGATGCCGACCTGATCCTGGTGATGGAGGACGGAGCGATCGTCGAGCAGGGCACGCACGAGTCGCTGCTGGCGTCCGGGGGCGCCTATGCGCGGCTCTATCATTCCCAGTTCGCCGCCGGGCTCACCGAGGATGTCGCCTGACCGACCCGCCTGCCGGGATAGTCCACGACGTTTCCGGGCTAATGCGAGCCGAAATACCCCGATTTCGTCGTGGACTATCGCGATTCGAGCGACCGGAGGGCCAGACCGTAGGCTTGTCCGCTGTGACCGCCCCCGAATCCTCGCCGACCCTGCTCGGTCCGGCCGAGATTCGCGGGCTGGCGGAGCGCCTCGACGTACGGCCGACCAAGCAGCGCGGTCAGAACTTCGTCATCGACCCCAACACCGTGCGCCGGATCGTGCGCGACTCCGGTGTGGGGGAGAAGGACGTCGTCGTCGAGGTCGGCCCGGGCCTGGGCTCCCTGACGCTGGCGCTGCTGGCGGTCGTGGAGCGGGTCGTCGCGGTTGAGATCGACCCGGTGCTCGCGGACGAGCTGCCGGCGACGATCGTCCGGTACGCACCGGCGCAGAGCGCGCACTTCGAGGTGGTCCTCGCCGATGCCTTGCGTGTCGAGGAGATCCCCGGCCCGCCGCCGACCGCACTCGTCGCCAATCTGCCCTACAACGTGTCCGTGCCGGTCCTCCTGCACCTGCTCGCGCTCCTGCCCAGCCTCGAGAAGGGCCTGGTGATGGTGCAGTCCGAGGTCGCCGATCGTCTCGCGGCCGCTCCGGGCTCGCGGGTGTACGGCGTACCCTCCGTCAAGGCCGCCTGGTACGCCGACGTACGTCGCGCCGGTGCGATCGGGCGCAATGTCTTCTGGCCGGCGCCCAATGTGGACTCGGGACTGGTGGCCTGGACCCGACGGGAGCCGCCGGTCACGACGGCCACGAGGGAGCAGGTCTTCGCGGTGATCGACGCCGCCTTCGCCCAGCGCCGCAAGGCATTGCGGCCCGCGTTGCGCGGCCTCTTCGGCTCGGCCGAGGCGGCCGAGGCGGCGCTGGCGCACGCGGGCATCGACCCGATGACCCGCGGCGAGCAGTTGGACGTCGTCGCCTTCGCGCGCATCGCCGAGGGGTTGGGCGCATGAGTGTCACTGTGCGTGCTGCGGCGAAGATCAACCTGCGGCTCGGGGTCGGCGCCGTACGCCCGGACGGTTTCCATCCGCTGGCGACGGTCTACCAGGCGATCGGCATGTACGACGACGTCACGGTCAGCGAGGCCGACAGCTGGTCGCTCGACGTGACCGCCCACGATCGCATCGACGTCACCGAGGTGCCCACCGACGACACCAACATCGCCCTGAAGGCAGGGCGGCTGCTGGCCGCGCATCACGGCCTCGAGAGGGCCGCGCAGATCAGCATCGACAAGGGCATTCCCGTTGCCGGCGGTCTTGCCGGCGGCAGTGCCGACGCGGCGGCCACGCTGCTCGCCCTCGACCGGCTCTGGAAGCTGGAGACCAGCGACGAGGACCTGCTGCGGCTGGCCGGCGAGCTGGGCAGCGACGTGCCGTTCGCGCTGATCGGCGGCACCGCCCGCGGCGACGGTCGCGGCGAGATCGTCACCCCGGTCGAGGACAACGGCTCCTGGTGGTGGGTGGTCGTCGAGTCCGACGAGGGCCTGTCGACGCCGCGCATCTATGGCGAATTCGATCGCCTGAAGGGCGCCGTACCGGAGCCCGAGATCGGTGCGGCGCTGCTCGACGCGCTGCGGTCGGGCGACGTGAAAGCCCTTGCTCCGCAATTGGTCAACGATCTTCAGGAGCCCGCGCTGCACGTGCGCCCGGACCTCGGTGAGGTGCTCGAACTCGGCGAGAGGTCCGGTGCGCTCAAGGGGATCGTCTCCGGCTCCGGTCCAACCTGCGTCTTCCTCTGCGCGGACCGTCCGGCCGCCGACCGGGTCCGCGAGGCCTTCATCGAGGCCGGCCATGAACGTGTTCAAGCGGCGCCCGGTCCTGTCGCAGGTGCCCACGAGGTGAGCTTCTAGATGGCCAATATCGTCAACGCCGAGCACGTCAGCATCGCCTTCGGGACCCGGATCCTGCTCGACGACGTCAACCTCGGCATCGGGGTGGGGCAGCGCATCGGCCTCGTCGGTCGCAATGGCATCGGCAAGACCACGCTGATGAATCTCGTGTCCGGTCGGCAGGAAGCCGACAGCGGCCGGATCTCGCGCAATCGCGATGCGCGCATCGGCTATCTCGACCAGCGCGATCTCTTCGACGATACCCACACCGTGCGCGAGGTGGTGCTCGGCGGCAAGGCCGATCACGAGTGGGCCGCCGACGCGACGACTCGCGAGGTGGTCGAGGAATTGCTGGTCGGCATCGCGCTCGACCGCGCCGTCCACGGCCTCTCCGGTGGCGAGCGACGTCGGTGCGTACTCGCCCGGCTGCTGCTGGACGACTGGGAACTGCTCCTGCTCGACGAGCCCACGAACCATCTGGACGTCGAGGCGGTTGCCTGGTTGGCCGACCACCTGACTCGTCGTATGACGGCGCTCCTCGTGGTCACCCACGACCGATGGTTCCTGGATGCCGTGTGCGACACGACGTGGGAGCTGCACGACGG
Organism: Marmoricola sp.; assembly: GCA_030151765.1. Lineage (GTDB taxonomy): Bacteria > Actinomycetota > Actinomycetes > Propionibacteriales > Nocardioidaceae > Marmoricola. The sequence continues at coordinate 696 of JASLCW010000451.1, read as the reverse complement.
CGTCGTCGACTCGTACGACGGCGGCTACGCGGCCTTCGTGCTCGCCAAGGCCGAGCGTGACCGGCAGGCCGCCGCCACCCAGGCCCGCCGGCAGAACCTGATGCGCAAGGAGCTGGCCTGGCTGCGCCGAGGAGCGCCGGCCCGCACCTCGAAGCCCAAGTTCCGGATCGACGCCGCCAATGCGCTCATCGAGGATGAGCCGCCGCCCCGGGACTCGCTGGCGCTGGAGAAGTTCGCCGTACAGCGTCTCGGCAAGGATGTCGTCGACCTCGAGGACGTCGACCTGACCCGCGGCGACAAGCAGTTGCTGCGACGTGCGACCTGGCGCCTCGGGCCCGGCCAGCGGATCGGCCTGATCGGGGTGAACGGCGCCGGCAAGACCTCGGTGCTCGACCTGATCGGCGGCCGCAGCCAGCCGGACGTCGGCAAGGTCAAGACGGGCCGCACTGTCGAGCTCGCGCAGCTGACCCAGATGGTGGTGCCCGAGGACCCCGACGCGCGCGTGCTCGGCACCATCGAGGGGATGAAGCGGGTCGTGAAGACCGCGAGCGGCCAGGAGCTGAGCGCCAGCTCGCTGCTCGAGCGATTCGGCTTCACCGGCGACCGGCTGACCGCACGCATCGGCGACCTGTCCGGTGGCGAGCGGCGCCGCTTCCAGTTGCTGCGGCTGCTGATGGGCGAGCCCAATGTGCTGCT
>JASLCW010000434.1 GCA_030151765.1 Marmoricola sp. | reverse complement strand
GGGCGCAGGTGCTTGCCCAGGCCGTCGCGGTCGCGCCAGATGCCGGTGTTGTCGATGAGGATGGCGTTGTTGATGCCGTACTCGGTGTAGTCGATCTCGTCGGGCGAGCCGGCGTAGATCACCTGGATGGAGGCACCGTTCGCGAAGATGATGTTCTTCTCTTCGTCGATCTTGATGGAGCCGTCGAACTGGCCGTGCACCGAGTCGCGACGCAGCAGCGAGGCGCGCTTGGCGAGGTCGTCGTCACCGCCGCGGCGTACGACGATCGCGCGCAGGTTGAGGCCGTTGCCGGAGCCGGCCTTCTCGACGAGCAGGCGTGCCACGAGGCGGCCGATGCGGCCGAAGCCGTAGAGCACGACATCGCGCGGCTCGGCGGCAGTGAGCTTGTTGTCGCCCGTGATGGAGGCGAGTGCCTCGGTGAGGAAGTCGGCAATGCTCAGGCCGCGGGTGTCGTCGTTGTACGCCGCCTGCAGCTTGGCAAGGTCGATCTTCGCGGCGACGACATCGAGCTCGCTCAGCGCCTCGAGGAACTGGAAGGTGCCGCGGACGGAAAGCTCCTCACCGTTCACCCGGCGGGCGAAGCGGTGGGTCTTGATGATGTCGATCGCGTCCTTGTTGACCAGCGAACGGCTGTGCAGGACGACGGTCACGCCCTTGTCGCGGTAGAGGCGGCCGATCAGCGGGATGGAGGCTTCGGCGAGCTCCTCGCGGTCGTTCCACTCAGCCAAGGTCTCTTGATATCCAGACATGGAGGCCATTGTCCCCGAGGTGGTCTCCAACCGGAAAACGGGCCCAGGGAGCGGGCAGTTCGCGGGTCTGAATCATCCCTCGCGGGGGCCGGACAGCTTCTCCAGGCGGGTGGTCAGCAGCGCCACCCGATCGGCATTGCCGGTCAGGGACACGTAGCGCTCGCCGAAGACGGCCAGGAGTGCGTCGTCGAGGCGGCGTACGGCGCCCGCCGGATAGCGATAGCCCATCCGCGCGATCAGCGCGTCCATGTCGACGGAGGCGAGCAGCCCGCCGAGCTCGTCGAGCGAGGTCACCCCGAGTTCGAGCAGCAGGCCGGAGATCCAGCCGTAGTGATCGGTGCGCGACCAGCCCGAGTCGGGATACTGGCCGGCCAGGAAACTGGCGAGCTCCTGCGGGCTGATCCGCGGGTCCGTGGGATCGAAGTCGGGATGCTGCTCGGAGAAGGAGTCCTGGATCCGGTTGCGGATCTCGGAGAATTCGCGATCGGCGAGTTCGAGGAGGCCGGCCGCGAGGGTGAAGCGCCGGTCCAGGTCGGGGGCGTCCCGGTCGGGGACGCTGCCCTTGTAGCGGATGTCGTGCTCGAACTCGGCCCACGCGTGCTGGAGGACGGTGCGCACCTGGACCGAGGCTGGCCGGTCGGGCAGGGCTGGCGACGAGATCAGGAGATGACGGCTGGCATAGCCGAAGCGACCCGCGCGCGCCGTCTCCTCGCCCATGTCGCGGTCCTCGATGAGGGTGAGCTGGTCCGCGAACAACTGCGCGACCGCGGCGACATCGCTCTCCACATAGGTGATCACGCGTACGCCGACCACGTCGGTGATCTGCGTCAGCGGATCGGTGAAGAGGGGTACGCCGTCGCGGGCCCGGATCGCCTTCGCGGCGAAGGAGGCGACCGACTTGGTGCGGCCGGTGATGCTCAGGTAGTTGATGCCGGCATCGTCGAGCAGGGTCGTCACGATGCCGACGTACTGCTCGGTGATCGGCTCGAGCTCCGGTTGCAGCGAGGCATAGCTGCGGACCGCGTGACGAACCGGTTCGTCGTCGGTCTCGCGGGTGGTCATGGGCCTAGCCTGCCGCATTCACGCGTCGGGGCAGGGAATACCAGCCGGCGACCGGCACCAGTGCCAGGGCGAGGAGGCCGCCGCCGAGCGCCAGGGTGCTGAAGCTTGTCGCATCGACGACGAGTCCGGAGAGCGCGCCTCCGCCGGCGCCGGCCAGGGCGATCAGTACGTCGACCGCGCCCTGCGTCCTGGCCCGCGTCGCCAGAGGTGTCGAGTCGACGATGAGCGCGGTGCCGGAGATGAGTCCGAAGTTCCAGCCGAGGCCGAGCAGCACCAGCGCGAGAGTCAGCCAGGTCATCGACATGGGTGGCGCCAGGGCCGCGACGATGCCCGCGGCGAGCAGGGTCGCCGCCGCGGCGAGCGCCATCGGGATGCGACCGACCCGGTCGACCAGCCGGCCGGTCAGCAGCGAGGGCAGGAACATCGCGGCGATGTGGAGGCTGATCACGAGGCCCACCGCGTCGAGGCTGTGGTGGTGATGACGCATGTGGATGGGCGTCATCGTCATGATCGCGGCCATCGTCGTCTGGGTCAGCACCATCACGGTCGCGCCGAGTACGACGCCCGGGGCGATCCGCGGGAGTCGATCAGCCGCGGGGCCGCCGTACGCCTCGACGGCCCGCTCCTCGGTCAGCGTGCGCGCTACGTGGAGCGGGTCGGGGCGAAGGAAGAAGAACAGGACGAGCCCGGCGGCGCTGTAGGCGACGGCGGCCAGCAGGAAGGGGCCGGCGAGCCGCGGAATGCCGAGCGCGTCGGCGAGATCGCCCAGAGGACTGATCAGGTTGGGGCCCGCGACCGCGCCCAGGGTCGTTGCGACCATCGCCGCGGACGCGGCGGTGGCGCGGGTCTTCGGCGTGGCCAGGTCGGTGCCGGCGTACCGGGCCTGGAGATTGGTCGCGGTTCCGGAGCCGTAGACGAGCAGGGCCGCGAAGAAGAGCACCGGACTGTCGATGACGGTGGCGAGCACGATGGCGGCGGCGCCGATCCCGCCGGCGAGGAATCCGGCGGCCAGGCCGGGACGCCGTCCCGCGCGTTGTGAGTACCGGCCGACGGTGAAGGCCGCGATCGCCGATCCGAGGGTGAAGACGCCCGAGGGCAGGCCGGCGTAGCCTTCGCCGCCGAGCATGTCCTGCGCGATCAGGCCGCCGACGGTGACGCCGGCGGCGAGACCGGCGCCGCCGAGCACCTGGGAGCCGATGACGACCCTCAGGGTGCGGCGCTGGATCGCCCGGATGTCTGACACCGGGTGAGGATGGCACGGCGCCCGGTGTGGGGTCTAACTCACCCGCAGGGCGAGGGCGGGGCAACTCCGGGCGGCGAGGCGGGCGGTGGCGAGAGCGTCTTCGTCGGCCGCCGATCCGTCGCCCAGGATCGGAAAGCCCCATTCGTCGAGGCTAATCCGTTCGGGAAGGAGCCGCGCGCAGAGGCCGTGGCCGTCGCAGCGAGTCCAGTCGATCTCGAGTCGGGGTGCGGTCATGACGTCGTCGCCTCCATTGCGTCGAGCGGCAGTACGCCGGCGCAGTCCCGGCCGCAGCCGCCGTGCGCGAGATGGGTGGCGATCTCGGCCTGGTGCACCTCGAGTGCCGTACGGAGGAACATCGCGGCGCCGTCCGGGTGGCCGCAGGCGCCGCGTCCGGGCAGCAGGCCGAGGCGACGGCGCAGATGCTCCAAGCCCTGAGCCGGCAGCCGGCCGGCGGTCAGGGCCTCGAGGTCGCCGGCGACCGCCGGGAGACCGAAGAAGCAGGGGCCGCACTGACCGGAGCTCTCGGCGGCAAGCCAACGCGCGACGCGGAGGACCTCGGCGAGCGCACAGGTCTCCGGCGGAAGCCGGGCGATCACACCCGCGCCCAGATGGAGACCATGGGTGCGGAGGTGGTCGCGGTCGAGGCGGAGGTCGTCGACGCGGCTGACCCAGGTGCCGTGGTAGCCCCCGATCAAGGTCGGACCCTCTCCGACCAGATCGGCGAGTCTCATCCCGAGCGGTGCCTCGACCAGTCCCGTGTGGGGCAGGTCGCCGATGAGGGTGACCAGCGTGGTGCCGCGCTCACTGCCGCCGACCTCACCGAACCAGTCGGCGCCGTGGCAGGCGAGCAGGCCGATGTGCGCGAAGGTCTCGGCATTGGACAGGAAGGTCGGCCTGCCGCCGACTCCGGCGACGGTGGGCAGCACCCGCCGTCCCGGGGGTACGGCGGGCTCCCCGTCGATCGACCGGATCAGTGCGCGCGCCTCGCCCGCGACGAAGCCGCCTGCGGTGAGCTGGAGTCGCACCTTCCGCGCATCCTTGCGATCGGCGAGTGCCCTGGCGAGGACCTCCGCCGCGTCCCGGTCCTGGACGGCGATCGTGACCCGGCGGGTGCGTAGGGCTCGTGCGACGGTGAGGGCGCCGTCGATGACCAGGTGCGGGACCGTGCGGGCGAGGGTCCGGTCCTTGTGACTGGCCGGCTCGCCCTCCGACAGGTTCACCACGATCTCCGTGGAGCCGCCCGCCGGCGTACTCGCGAGCTTGTCGGCGACCGGGAAGCCGGCACCGCCCCGGCCGCGGAGCCCGACGAACGCGAGCGCCTGGCCGAGCGTGGTCTTGTCGAAGGCGGCCGGCTCGCCGTGGGTGCGCCGGTGGTGGTCGTGGGCGTACGGGTCGTCCTGCCCGACGCCCGCGAAGAGCCGGGCGGTGCCGATGGTGGCGATCGCCGCGGTATCCGGGCGGACTCCGGTGGTAGTCATCGGCGTGCTCCTGTCAGCGTCGTGGCGGCCTCGGCACGACGGCGGGCCTGGGTCAGCGGATCGTCGGCGTGCTTGTCGGCGCGGCCGAGGCGAGCCCATACGGCGATCGGCACGGCGAGACCGCACGGGACGTAGATCGCCGTGCTCCACACGGTCCCGGTGTCGGTGCCCGCGAGGATCCCGTGTCCCATCGCCAGGGCCCAGCCGACATAGGCGAGTGCGTGAATCGAACGCCAGCGGCGGGCGCTTCCGGGTGATCCGGCCATGCTGCCGCGGGCCAGTCCGGAGAGCGCGACCGTCACGAAGACGTAGACGGAGAGGGTGCCGAGGCCGACGGCGAGGGGACGGTAGCCGGCGGTGAAGGGGATCAGCGCGCCGGTCAGCGAGACCGAGGCGAAGCTGTCGAGCAGGATCAGCACGACGTGTACGCCGAGCGCACCCAGGCCGACGAGGGCCGCCGAGCGATGCGCGAGCTGGCGCAGGATCCGCCGGTCGATGGCCTTCGCGACGAGTTCGGGTGACGTCGTACGCGGGAGGGCGGAGTCGGCACCCCGGGCACCGAGGACGACCGACAGGCTGAAGGCGATCAGCGCGATCAGGCCGGTCGCTCGGGCGAGGTACCAGATGGTCATGCCGCCCGGTCCTGGGATCGGGGCCAGCCGCCGACGCGGGTGACGTGCCCTTCCTGGTCGACCAGTCGAGCGGCGTACCCGCGGGTGCTGAGCCACTCGACAGCGTCCTCGCCGAGGACGAGTGCCGCTGTCGAGGCCGCGTTGGCGGTGACGGCGGTCGGCGCCCAGACCGAACAGGTCCGCCAGGGGCCTTCGGCGCAGGTGCCGGTGCGTGGGTCGATGACGTGGTGACGATCCCCGGCGGGCGTTGCCCAGCGGCGACCGCGGGTCGACGACGTGGTGATCGCACCGTGGGTCAGGTCGACCCGCTCCTCGGCCTCGCCCTCGCGCTCGCCGACCTCGACGTGCCAGGTGCGACCGACTCCCGTTCCGGTGTTGGCGACGGCGAGGTCACCGCCGAGGCTGACCAGGGTCGGCCGTCCGGTGGCGGCCGCGGCCCTGGTGGCGGCTCGGTCGGCCGTCCATGCCTTCGCGGTCGCGCCGAGATCGAGGCGGCCGCTGGACCGGACGCCGACGAGGTTGAAGTCGTGGTCGACGCGCACCGACTCCCAGCCGAGGGCCGGCAGCGACTGGACGGGACGGCCCATCCGGGCGCGGACGATGTCGATGTCGGCGTCGTAGCCGGCCGCGATCAAGGCGCCTCCGATGGTCGGGTCGCAGGCTCCGCCGGTCGTTCGAGCCGCGTCCAGTGCCACCTCGACGAGTTCGAGGGTGAGCGGCCGGACCGGGATCATCCGGCCGGCATTCGTGTTGATCCGGGAGATGTCCGAGCGCGGGTCGAAGCGATTGGCGCTGTGCTCGACCTCGGCCATCACACCGCGTACGGCGGCCGCCGCGCGATCGATGTCATCCGCGGTGGCCTCCTGGACGGTCACCCAGACGGAGCAGGACCAGTCGCGCCAGCTGATCGTCCGGGTCATGAGCTGTGGCTCCTGCCGTCCGAGCTCGACGAGGTCGAGCTCTGGACGCCCGTCGATCCGGTCGATCCCGAATTCTGCGACGGGGACGACGACTGGCTCGTGGACTGGCTGGTCGACCGGTTCGAGGACGACCGGTTCGGCGACCTTCGGTTGGAGGTGGCCGACCTCTTCGGGGTCGTTCCCGTCGAGTGACTGGTGGGCGTGGTGCTCGGCGTACTTGTGGTGCCCGAGGTCTGGGTGCTCGCCTCGGCAGCGACCGCAAGGCCCGCCGAGCCGAGGAGGCTGCCGGTGATGATGGCAGCGGTGCGGAGCCGGGCTCGGTGGAGAAGGTGGCTTCGGGAGTTCATGCCACGAGCATGCGCGGGGGCGGCTCAGGGGCCCCGAAAGCGAAGCTCAAATCGCCCTCAAATCATCCTGTGCGCGAGATGAGCCCTAGGGGCGACCGAGCAGCAGCCTCACGACATTCCAGCCGCCCCGCTCTTCGATCTCGAGCCGGCCGCCGCTGGCCTCCGCGCAGCTGCGGGCGATGTCGAGACCGAGGCCGGAGGAGCCGCGATCGCTGCGGCCGCGGCCGACGGCTCCATGGGGGATGCCGGGACCGCGATCGCGCACCTCAAGGGTGAGCCGCCGGTCGATGGCATGCAGGGAGACGGTGGCCGCGGTGCCGTCCGGCGTGTGTGCGACGACATTCTCGATGAGGGCGTCGACGGCGGCGGCGAGATCGGCGGCGGCGCATCGCGCGGTCAGGCCCTGCTCGGCGAGCTCGCGGGTGATGTCACGACCCTGCTCCTCCAGCAGCGGACTCCAGAAGTCCACCCGCTCGCTGACGACGGCGCTGGCATCGCAGTGCGGGATCGGTCCCTCCCGCTCCGGGCGTCGTGCGGTGCGGATGACGGCGGTGAGAGTGCGCTCGAGCAGGTCGAGATGGCCTTCGAGCTCGGTGCGCTCGGGTGAATCGGGCAGCGCTTCGACGTCAAGTCGTACGGCGGTCAGGGGAGTGCGCAGGCGATGGGAGAGATCGGCGACGGTCTCGCGCTCGAGCAGCAGGAGCTCGTCGATACGCTCGGCCAGGCGGTTGAGCGCGACGGCGACCCGGCGTACCTCAGCGGGACCGTGCTCCGGGGTCCGTGCCTCCAGGTCACCCTCGCTGAGCCGGTCGGCCGTGGCCGCGGCGGCGCCCAGTCCGCGCACCAGCCGGCGCGAGACGAGTTCGGCCGCGATCCCGGCGACGACGAGGGCACCGACGGCCGCGGCGCCGAGGACGAGCAGCCGCTCGTTGACGGTGTGGCGCACCTCGGCGGAGGACACGAAGACGGAGACGGTGGTCATCCCGCCGGTGCCCGCCACGCGGATCATCACGACATGCCCACCGGGTACGTCGGCGGTCTGCGCCGGCGTCGTCTGCGCGAAGCGATCGTCACCGTCGTGAGGCACGCGAGAGGCGTCGTCGCCGTCCGGAGGCTTGCTGCCACGGGGAGATGTCGCCCCGATGTGGCTGCCGTCGGGCAGGTCGACCCCGACGCTAGGGGCGGACTCGCGATCGTTGATCCGCTTGACGAAGGCCTTCAGGTAGACCCGGTTGGCCGATGTGCTCGCGTAGTCGGCCACGCTGTGCGCGAGATCGGTGCCCTTGTCGAGTGCCGCCGACTCGGCGGAGGAGCGCAGCAACAGCGCCAGCGGGATCGCGAAGATGATCAGAACCAGGCCGGCGATCCCGATGGTCAGCAACAGGATCCGGCGCCGCATCGTCATGAGGCGCCCGGATCGACGAGCTTCACACCCACCCCGCGAACGCTGTGCAGATAGCGCGGCTCGGAAGCGGTCTCGCCGAGCTTGCGGCGCAGCCAGGACAGGTGCACCTCGACGGTGCGGTCGCCGCCGCCCCAGGGCATCTGCCAGACCTCGGCCAGCAACTGGCGCTTGCTGAGCACTTCGCCGGGCCGGGAGGCCAGTGCGAGCAGGAGATCGAATTCCTTGCGGTTCAGGACGATCTCGTCGTCATCGAGGTGAACCGTCCGCGCGCGGGGATCGATGCGCAGGCCACCGACGGTGACGACGGTCTCGGCCGACTCGGCCGTCGCCGTACGACGCAGCACCGCGCGCACCCGGGCCAGCACCTGTGCCGCGGAGAAGGGCTTGATCAGGTAGTCGTCGGCCCCGGCATCGAGGAGCCGGACGATCTCGCGCTCCTCGTCGCGCGCCGAGACGACGATGATCGGCAGGTTCGCGCTGGTGGGATTGGCGCGGATCAACGACAGCACGTCGCTGCCGTCGAGATCGGGCAGGCCGAGATCGAGAAGCACCACATCGGGTGTCGAGGTGGAGAGGGTCTTGATCGCCTCGACCGCCGTACCGACCAGGGTGACGGCGGCACCGTCCGCGGTCAGGGCGCGGGTGAGTCCCGTCCGGATCGCCTCGTCGTCCTCGACGAGCAGGATGCTGACCACGGAAGGAAGCGTAGTGGGCCGGGCGGCGTCAGGCTCCATGCTCGTCTTCCAGGACGGGGTCCCGCGAACCCATGGGAGACACGGGTCCGCGGGACATCCTGATCAGCGGATGCGCACTCGCACCTTCACCGATCCCGCGTTCACGCCGCGGTCGCCGTCGTACGCGATCACGAAGGTCTTGCGGCCCTTGGGCTGTGCCGCCACCGCGAAGCGCACGCTGCCGTTCGCCAGCTTGTGTGCACTGCCGATCACCCGGCCGTTGCGCAGCAGCCGGACACTCCCGGTCGGTACGACGCCCGCGGCGCGGACCGTGACGACGAAGGAGACGCGGTGCTTCTTCAGTGCCTTCGCGGTCACCGACAGGGCCGGAGTGGTGCGGGTGACGACGGTCGACGGTGCGCTGGTCAGCGTGTTGTCGCGGTAGCCGAGCCGGCGGGCGGTGACGCGGGCGGTGATGCGGCTGCCGGCGTCCGCGGCGGTCAGCCGGTACGACGAGCTACCCGCGCCACCGATCGGCTTGCCATTGCGCAGCCACTCGTACGACGTGGCTTCCGGGGTCGGTGCGAAGGTCGGAGCTGTGACGGTCAGGACACTGCCCACACGGGCGTTGCCGGCCGTCACGACCGATCCGGTCACCTCGAATTCGTCGGGCCGGACCAGCTCGCTGTTCAGGTCGGCCGAGTAGGGGTCGAAACCGGGGGCGGTCGCGAGGACGTGAGCGACGATGGACGTGCCGATGTCGGCCGCGGTCGGGGTGTAGCTGGCCTCCGTCGCACCCGGGATCGGCTTCTCCGAACTGCCCCGGTACCAGCGATAGGTGATCGTCGGGTGCGCCGGCTGGAAGTCGCCGATGATCTGCACGGTGAGGGGCTTGCCCACCTGCGCCGTACCGACGAGGTCGACGCTTCCGTTGAAGCCCACCGAGGTCGTGTCGACGCGAACCGCGCCGGCGGTGAAGGGATCCTCGTTGTAGCCGTACCTGTGCGGCGTCGCCTGGATCGCGAGCTGGGCGTTGCCGTCCGCCACGGTCGTGACATAGGTGCGGTCCGTCGCGCCCGCGATCGGTTCACCGTTGCGCAGCCACTGGTAGCTGATCGAGTCGGGCGTCGGCGTGAATTTCGGGGGCAACGCCGTGATCGAGTCCCCGACATTCGGGACCCGGTTGTAGGTGATCGGTGAGATCAGCGAGAAGGTGCCCTTCACGACCTCCCAGGTGAGTGTGTAGAAGTTGTTGCGCAGGACCTTGTCCTGTGCCATCAGGACCAGCGAGTGCGGTCCGACCTCGCTGGTGTCGAGCAGGCCGCCCTGGGGAACGTCGCTCGTGCACAGACCGATGCCGGAGTCCGAGTCACCACAGGTGTAGTCGGCGTGCACCTCGCTGCCCATGACGACCGTGTTCTTGTCGGCGACGCCCAGCTCGGAGCCGAGGGTGATCCACGGAGGCGTGGTGTCGACGCCGAAGTCGGCCGAGGTGGACGTCTTGTTACCGGCCTTGTCGGTCGCGTGGACGCTCAGCGTGGACATGCCCGAACCCGTGACCGGCACAGCGAAGGCGCCACCACCCTGCCGCGAGCCGGAAGCCGTCGTCGCACCGGTGAGTTCCCAGTCGACGCCAGACATTCCGGAGCCGCCGGAGTCGGTGACGCTGACGGTGACGTTGTAGGGCTCCGGCCCCCAGCCGTCCTTGAGGCCGGAGGGCCCGTTGATGGTGATCTGAGGCGGGGTGACGTCGTCACCGGTACCCGCGGCTCCGGCGGGGGCGGCGGACAGGACCGTCGCGGCTGCGGCCAGACCTGCGATCAGGCGGAACATGGAGTCTCCTCGAATCATCGTGTGGCCGCGATCTGCGGCCGACGAGTCGAGACTCGTGGCGCCGGCCCCCGGGTGAGCAGGGAGCGCGTTCCCGTGTCGAGAGGGACTTTCCCCTTATTTCACAGGTGCCCCAGCCCCGCTTCGCGGGCCTTCACGATCGCCTCGGCTCGCGCATCCACGTGCAGCTTGGCGAAGATCGAGGAGATGTTGTTGCTGACCGTCTTGGGGGAGAGGAAGAGCGAGGCCGCGATCTGGCTGTTGCTGCGCCCGGCGGCGATGTGGTCGAGAACCTCGCGCTCGCGCGGGGTCAGCTCCGGGAAGGGGACACTGCCGGCATTGCTCGCCGCCGCGGTCTCGACGTACCCGGCGATGCGGTTCGCGAGTCCGGAGCCGAGGATCGCGTCACCCCCGGCCACGGCATGGATGGCGCGTGAGATGTCCGCCTGATCGGCACCCTTGAGCACATAGCCGCGGGCTCCGGCGCGCAGCCCGTCGAAGACGGTCTCGTCGTCCTCGGCCATGGTGAGCAGGAGTACGCCGATGCCCGGATGCCGGGCGACCAACTGGCGGGTGGCCGCGATGCCGTCGAGCACCGGCATGGCGATGTCCATGACGACGACATCGGGCATGAGTTCGTCGATCACCGACAGCGCCTCGGCTCCGTCCGCGGCGACGCCGATCACCTCGAGGCCGGGGAGCGAGCCGAGCAGGACGCCGAGGCCGTCGCGGTAGACGGGGTGGTCGTCGACGAGGACGATGCGGATCGTCTCGGTCATGGGGCCACCTCCGGAAGCACTGCGGTCACGACACATCCTTCCGGAGACGAGTGCACCTCGAGTCGTCCGCCCAGTTCCTCGGCGCGAGTGCGCATCGACCGGATGCCGACGCCGGACCGGGCATCGGCGGGGATGCCGACGCCGTCGTCGTGGATGCGGACGGTGAGCCCGTCCGCATCCCGACTGAGCTGTACGCCGATCCGCCCCGCATGCGCGTGCCGCTGGGCATTGGTGAGTGCTTCGCCGACGATCCGGTAGACCGCCACCTCGTACGCCGGCGGGAGCTCGCCGATGTCGGTGCAGTCGAAGCACGCCTCGAACCTGCTCGTCAGCTGTTCGAGAGCGCGGGTCAGGCCGACATCCTCCACTGCCGCGGGGCCGAGTCCGCGGCTGAGCCGTCGCACCTCCTCGACGGCATTGGTGATCTCCTGCGCGGCGGCGGCGAGCAGCTCCCGGGAGGCTGCCGGATCGGTGTCCGCGAAATTGCCGGCCGCCTCGATCCGCATCTTCACAGCGGCCAACTGGGGACCGAGACCGTCGTGCAGTTCGCGCCGGAGCACGCGCCGCTCCGCCTCGCGCTCGAGCACGAGCTGGTGGCGGATCTCCTCCAGTCGGTGGCTGGCGGAGGTGGCCCGGACCGCGATCCAGACGGCCAGGCACATGGCAGCGACGCAGCCGGTGAAGGCGATGATGGTGACGCCGTACGGGAGCAGCGAGACGGAGCCGACCAGCAACAGGCCGGCCAGCCCGCCGGCCCAGGCCATCCCGCGCATCTGCAGCCGATTGAGCCCCTCCGCGTCGCGGGCACGACTGGCGAGCGCGGCGCCGGCGAGTGGCAGGCTGATCGCGAAGCACACCATCGAGATCACGTCGAGGTCGTGCCAGGTGGCCGGGCTCAGCTCGGGTCCCCATCCGCGGCCTCTGGTGAGCACGAGTGACGGTGCGCTGCCGAAAGTGCCGGCGAAGGCCGACCAGGGCATCGAGATCCGCAGCAGGCCCGGCGCAAGGGCGAGCACCACCGCGCTGATCGCGAGCGCCTTGCCGAGGAGCCGGCGGGGGAGATGGCCGGTGGGGAAGATGGCGAGCAGCGCGGGAAGGGTGGCATAGGCGAGCGTCGAGAGCCGCTGGTTGACGATCACCGCGATGCCGACGACGACACCGTGTGTGTCCGGGGCCGTTTCGTTGATCCACGACGCGGCGAGGCCGCACACGACCAGGCCGAGACCTGCCGCGGTGAGGAGCGCGGCCACCCGGTTGGTGCCGTCGCGGAGCAGCAGGATGCCGCCGGTCACCAGCATCAGCAGGCCCGGTACGGCGCCCACCCAGCCACGCCCCACCCGCGCGGTCTCGCCGCTGTTGGCGATGTCGAGCCAGATCGCGGCGATGCCCATGACGATGCCGAGGACCACGACGGCAGCCGCCGCTCCTCGCATCGCCTTCATGAGGGTTGATCCTCCCAGCAGGACCGCCCGGTGCGCCCGGGAATCAGCCCCCTGATCGCCCGGGAAAGCACGCGCCGGGTGCACGTCGTACACCCTGAGCTCCCGGGGGATCGTCGCCGCACGCTCGTCGTCGTACCGGCAAGGAGCCGGTCATCGATCCGAGGAGTATCCATGTCCCACGTCATCACCCGAGGACTGGCCGGCATCGCCATCGCCGGCGCCGCCCTTCATCTCGTCCTGACCTTCGTCATGAGCCGGTCCGATCGCGACTGGTCGTACGGCGCACGACCGGCCGAGTCCGGCTGGGATGCCATCACCATCACGGCCTCGATCGCCGTGCTCGCCCTGCTGGCCTGGCGGACCGGAGGCTGGACCGGAGGCCTGCGTGCGATCGGCATCCCCGCCACCGGGGTCGCTCTGGTCCTGCCCGTCCTTGCTGTCGTCTTCGCTGCGGACGCCGAATCGCAGTCGCGCCTCGACATGTTCAACACGGCCTCATGGGTGCTCATCGTGACTGTGACCGTCGCGGCTCTCGTCCTCGCTGTGCGCGCTCCCTGGTCCGCCACCAGCCGCCTCGCCCTGGTCCCCGCGTGTGCGGTGCTGCCTGCCGGCCTGCTCATGACGGCCCTGGACGACTCGGCCGGCTGGTACGCCCTGCAGATCGTCGCCGCGTTGGCCGTCGCCATCCCCGCCGCCCGCGCGCTGGCCGCCTCGCCGCGCCGAGTTCTCTAGCCGGAGACCCATTCGCAGCGATAGGCCGCCTTGATGTGCTCCTGCCACTCCGTCCACGGGTGGGCAGAAGCGGTCAGGCCGGCGTACACCTCGGGCGGGACGTCGAAGTAGTCGTAGACACCGCCGTTGCGGAAATGCAGTTCGAGGATGCGGAGGTCGGCCTCGTAGCCGGCGGACTGCAGTGCCTTGGAATGACGCATCGGCTCGCGTTCCATGTTCCCTGCCTATCACCGCGCCCCGACATCATCCAGGACCGAGCCAATGCCCTTCTGGAGACATTTGGGTCCTCTGCAGGCGCCGAAGAGAGCCCATCTGTCTCCAGATTCCGGCCCGCCATCACAGCTGGCCGGGATCCGAGCGAATGAGCCAGGACCGAGGCCGGCCCGCCTCCTTTGCGCGCGCCACCGCACCGCACATCCGGCGTACGACGAGCTCGCGGTCGTGAATGTCCTTGCCGACCACGTGGAAGACCTCGAGGCCCACCCTGCGATAGGCGTCCTCCTTGGCCACGTCGGTTCGGTGAGTTTGTCTGTCCCGGTGATCCTTGCCGTCGAACTCCCCGGCCACGGCGAGTTCTTCGCAGAGAAGGTCAGGCCGACCCATCCGCCTGCCCGAGCTGTCGGCGACCGGCCAGTTGCACAGTGGCTCGGGGAGGCCGGCGTCCAAGACCCAGATCAGTCGAACCCGGGTCTCTTCAGGTGAGAGTGTGCGGGGATTGCTCAGGCGGAGTGCTCGTCGCATGGTCACTACACCATGGGCGTGTGCCCGGCGGGCGTATGCCTCGAGCTCGCCGGCGGTGCACAGTCCTGCGGCGAGGGCGATGTCGATCACGACGACGGCCTCGCGGAGATCACCACTCCACCGAGCTGCATCGAAGGTGGCGCGGACTGCGGTGGCGACCGGAATCCCGACGCGTGTAGTGGTGTCGTGGGGCTCGAAGGCGGAACGGTGCCGGATCGCGCCGGGGCCGCACCGGAGGTCCAGATGTCGCGGGAGCAGCAAGGGGACCGGCAACTCCGTTGTTCCGTCCCGCCCGAGCCCGTCACAGAAGGCCGCTCCGTGGAGGCGCATCGCAGCCCACCCGCTGACGACGCCGCCTGGAGGCAGGAGCATGGACTGCTCAAGGATCCGTTGTTCAACGGATCTTGCGGTGGTCGCAGGGACATACAGCCCGGGTGTCGTACGGCGCCAGTTGGGTCCGCGCGCCTGCCCTCGTGTGGGACCGGTCACCCCCGATGGATCGATGTGGACAGGCCTGGTCAGGTCGACGGAAGCTGTGCAGCGCAGATGACGGGCAACCATGGCTCGACTGTTCCCCGGATCGGACACTGCGCGCGCCTCCGCTCGCCAGTCCTGTGGACAACGGGCGCTCGTCGAAATTCGTGTCTTCGCCCAATGCGTCAGTTCGGAGTTGGGCCTAGTGTGACGGGCATGACGCAGCCCGTCGAAGTCCAGGCCGTGCTGGCGCCCCCGGCGCGGTCGGCGATCTTCCTGACGCTCACCGTTCGGGTGGGGGCGGAGGAGGACGTCAAGGACCTGCTGGCCGATGTCGCGGGCATCACCAGGGGGGTCGGCTTCCGGGAGCCGGAGGGGCTGCTGAGCTGCGTGGTCGGCATCGGGGCGTCCCTGTGGGATCGGCTGTACGACCGGCCGCGGCCTGCGGCACTGCATCCCTTCAAGGCGCTCGCGGGCGACAAGCACACGGCCCCGGCGACGCCGGGCGATCTGCTGCTGCACATTCGATCGACGCGCGCGGACCTGTGCTTCGAACTGGCCAGGCAGCTCACC
>JASLCW010000431.1 GCA_030151765.1 Marmoricola sp. | reverse complement strand
CGCTCACCCGCGAGATGCTGCTCGCCTCTCGCCTGGTCGGTGCCGACCGCGCCTACGCCGCGGGTGCCCTGGTGGCCACCGTGGCCGACCCGAGCGCGCTGGACGCCGAGGTGGATTCGCTCGTCGAGGGCATCCTCCAGGCCTCGCCCGTCACCCTTCGGGTCACGAAGCAGCAGCTCCGTCGCCGGGCAGCCATCGCCGAGGCCGCCCCGGACGACGAGGAGCCCTTGCTCCGCGAGGTCTACGGAGGCGCCGACTTCGCCGAGGGCGTCCGTGCCTTCCTCGCCAAGGAGAAGCCCGCCTTCAAGGGCTGAGTGGAGCACTCGACCCTTCGTGGGCTTGGTCACGCCGTACGCGGGGAATTCGGCCGCCGACGTGACCGCGCTAACAAATTGCTAGCGGTGAATTTGCGCTGTCACCTGCGCAAATGGCTCACTGGATCACCGTGTGCTAGCAGATAGCTAGCGCCGTGTGAAGCCGGATGCACCCCGTGCCGGCGAAACGAGGTAGTCCGATGGCTTCGACCCGAGCGAGCGTGCGCATGTCCGCGCTCACCCTCTCGGTGCTGACCCTGTTCGCGCCGGTCCTGCTGATGGGCTCGCCCGCGGCCGCCGCCGATGAGGCGCCACCGGCCCGGGTGATCCCGCAGGCGGTGCTCCCGGAATCGGCGCCGTTGCGCCTCGCCGACATCCTCCCGGTGCACGGCTACCGGCTGACCGGCCGCTTCGGCGATGTCAGCGGGCTCTGGCGGACCGTGCACACCGGCCTCGACTTCGCCGCCGGCATCGGTACGCCGATCCGCGCGATCGGCTCGGGCGTCGTCGTCTCGACCGGGTACGACGGCGCGTACGGCAACAAGACCGTTCTCCGACTCGATGACGGCACCGAACTCTGGTTCTGCCATCAGTCGCGCATTCTCGTGACGACCGGCGAGCACGTCCGGGCCGGCCGGGTGATCGGCGAGATCGGCAACACCGGCAATACGACGGGGCCGCACCTCCATCTCGAGGTGCACCCGCACGGCGGTGAGCCGATCGATCCCTACCCCTGGCTGGTTGCGCGCGGCCTGCGTCCCTGACGGGCCCGGTCAGCAGCGCCCCATGCGATCGGGGTCGAGGGCACCGAGCTCGATGGCGCGCTCGATCAAGGAGCCACGGGAGTTGACCCGCCACTTGCGATAGATGCTGCGGACCTGCGACTTCACCGTCTCCGGTGACACGTGCAGCGCCGCAGCCACCTCGGCGCGGCGGTCGTACTCGGCGAGCGCGTGCACGACGGCCAGTTCCCGTTCGGTCAGCGTCGGGTAGTGCTGCGCCTCCGGAATCGACAGGCTCGGAATCTCGCCCGCGAGGTAGTCGGCCGCGTCACCGCCGAGCTTGCCGGCGAGGACGCGCAGGGCCTCGAGATCGTTCGACGGGAGATGCACGAGGTGCGCCCGGGTGCCGTGTGCCGCATGGATCGCGGCGGATCGGTTCAGCAAGGTTGCTGCCGCCGCCGGATTCGCGGCTCGCAGTGCCGCCGCGGCTCCGAGGACGAGCATGGCGGCACGGGACCGCTCGGTGTGTCCGTCGGCCGCGTCCAGTGTCGGGATCTCCTGCAGTGCCCGGACCGGATCGCCGTTGAGCATCCGCGAGAGTACGACGGCGGGAGCGAGCTGCCCCTCCCATCCGGTCGCGCGATGGATCATCGTCTGGGCCTCGGCGTACCGGCCCATGCTCAGCCAGCCCAGGGCGACGAGGCCGCGGAGCATCGCCGTACCGAAGTTGTCGCCCGAGCCGGGCGGAGGAGGCTGCGCGTCGACGGCCTCCGAGATCCGGCGCAGTTCGCGCTCCGCATCGTTGCCCGCCAGGTGCGCGTGGAGTCGGCTCCAGGTGATGAAGGGCCAGAACTCCGCGGTGTGCAGGAAGGATTCGCAGCCGTCGTACTCGGCGAGCGCGGCTGCGCGGTCGAAGCGATCGAGGTGGCGGATCGCATTGCCGACCCTGCCGAGTGCGTTCACGAAGGTGTGGGCGTGGTCGCGCGGCCATGCCTCCGGGTTGACCAGTGCGGCCAGATTCGCGGACTCGCGGCTGCGTCCCTCGATCGCGGACAGCCCGACGCCGTAGACGAGGGTGTAGTTGCGGGACCAGGGGATGGTCGCTGTCTCGATCGCGTGCCCCACGGCGCGCCGCGCTTCGTCGAAGCGGCCGGTCTGGAAGAGCGAATAGCCGATCTGCCGCACCCCGATCGCGCGCAGCTCTAGAAAGCCCGGATCGTCCGAGAGGTCGACCTCGTCATAGAAGGCGAGCGCCGCGGCCCCGGCGACGCCCCCTTCGCGGAAGCGCCCGATGTAACGCAATGAGGCCGACTTCGCAACGCGCAGGAAGAAGGAGGAATGTACGTCGATCCGGTCCCAGTCGACGGGAGTCTGCTCGGCGGTCCGCACGAAATAGGGCAAGGCGCTCGCCCGTGTCGCCGGATTGCTGAGCAGGGCGAGGCCGCGCGCGAAGGCCAGCATGGGATGCCGATCGAGATCGGCGCGCGGGACGCGGGAGAGGAACTGGTCGAGGGCGTCGCTGGTGTAGCTCTCCGGTGAGGTCAGCAGCACGCTCATGAAGATGCGGCTGGCCAGTGCGTAGTCCTGTCCCTCGACCGCCATCTCCAGCGCGAGCGAGAGCTCGCCGTGCTCGTGCAGCCATTGCGCGGCGGTGGCGCTGGAGCGCACCGCCTCGTCCGGCTCGCTCGCCATGACATCGGCACGCATGACGTCCCGAAAGGTCTCGACGTACTGGAAGACCTGCTGGCTCGCGGCGAAGGGGATCCAGCGGCCGTAGCCGTCCCACTCCAGCTGCTCCAGCATCGACTTCACGTCGTCGTACCCGGTGAGCTCGGCTGCCAGTTCCTCGGAGAAGTACGGCGGCACGCTGGTCAGTCGCGCCAGCCGGACCATCGCCTCGTCGGCGAGCTGGGAGCGCAGGTCCTCCGCGACGATGCCGGCCCAGCCGATGTCGTCGGCCGCGCCTTGGGGAAGCCCGGCGCCGGACGTGGCCAGGCTCGCCGCTCGGACGGCGAGGGGATATCCGCGGGTGGCCTGGTGGATGCGGTCGGCGGCGGATCGCGCCTGGTCGGTACCGTGGGCGCCGAGGAAGAGGGCGGTCTCCTTCGGCGTGAAGGCGAGGTCCTTGTCGGTGATCACCTCGACCCGGCCGCGTACCCGGTGCATGTTGTTCGCCAGGTCGGTGCGGCCACGTGTGGTCACGATGACGCGCAGGTCGCGATTGAGTTCGGTCAACCGGAGCAATTGGCGATCGATCTCGGCCGCCGATTCGCCGAGCTTCTCGTAGGCGTCGACCACGAGGATCACCGGGCCGGCGTCGACGAGGAAGCTCTCGAGGACAGGTACCGGGTCGTCGTGCGCGTCGAGTTCGCGGCTCAGCTCCTCGGCGCCCTCGTCCGAGAGCAGCCCGAGGCGTCGGCCGCAGGCGATCACGGTGAGCCAGAAGGCGTGCGGATCTGAGAAGTCGGCATTGAGGCTCACCCAGACCACCGGCACGTCGCCGGCCGGGGCGTCCTGCAGCCAACTGCGTATCAGTGTGGTCTTGCCGAAGCCGGTCGGCGCCTGCAGCAGCAGGATCGGCGCGAAGGCACGCTGCACCGACTTGATCAGTCGCGGCCGGCGCAGGATGGCGCCGTTGATCATGGTCTGGCCGTCTACGCCCACGCTGTCCGCACCTGTTCGACTGGTTCCGACTGACTATCTCCCAGCCCTCCCTGCGACCATGATGCGGCCGTTCGGGGGTCATTACGGGTGAATCTCCGACTCCTGGAACACGCTTCGGACATTTCACCCGCGATTTCACCCGGGCCACGGGCGGGAGCGGCCCCGAGGCCCTCGTCGAGGACCGGTGCCCTAGGGTGCGCTCATACGTCCGGGGTGCAGAGCCGGGCGCGATGAAGGGTCCTCGTGAATCAACTCGACAACGTCGACATCGCCTTCAACGGCACCGCGCAGGTGGTGCTCAAGGTAGCCGCGGCGATGATCATGTTCAGCATCGCGATCGATGTCCGGCCGGGTGACCTGCGCCGGGCCGTCCGGAGGCCCGGCGTGATCCTGGTGGCGGTCGTGGCGCAGTTCGTGCTGCTGCCGCTGTTGACCGTCGGCCTCATCAAGGTGCTCGACCTCGCCGACTCCGTCGCCCTCGGGTTGTTGCTCGCGGCCTGTTGTCCGCCGGGGAAGATCTCCAATTTCCTCACCCTGCGTGCCGGCGGTGACCTCGCCCTCTCAGTGAGCATGACGACCGTGTCGAACTTCGTCTCGGTGGCGACGCTGCCCTTGACCTTCCCGCTGTGGGCGAGGCTCGACAGCGGCACCGACCGGGTCCTGGGGAGCGCCCGTGTTTCCACAGGTGCCTTCCTCGTCGAGGTGCTGATCGTGGTCGCGCTGCCGCTCGTACTGGGGATCCTGGCCGCGGGGCGCTGGCCCGGAGCGATGGCGCGGATCCGTCCGCTGCTGCAAGGGGCCGGGGTCGCCGTACTGCTGCTGCTCGTGGTCGCCAGTGTGGCCGCCAACCTCGCCGTCTTCCGCGACCAGCTGCACGCGGTCTTCGGTGCCGTGTTGGTGCAGGAGGTGCTCGCTTTCGCGTTGGGGTACGCCGTCGCCGCCGGTGTCCGGGTCGTCGCGCCGGGGCGCCGCGCGGTGACCTTCGAGGTCGGCGTCCGCAACACGGGTCTCGGCCTCGTCATCGTGCTCGCCCATTTCCAGCACCTCGGCGGCATGGCCGTCACCGTCGCCTGGTGGAGTGTCTGGACGATCCTGTGCGGCTTCCTGCTGGCCGGCTTCTGGGCGCGAGGTGACCGGCGAGCGGCTGGCCTGGCCGCCGACTGAGCATGGCAGGCGGAACAAAACAAGTTTTTGCTCCAATTTCGGCGCGAAGAGCCGATACTGGCGACATGCCCACAGATGTACGGCGTGCCCGCGCCGCCACGGTGGCCCTCGCGCTCACCGCGCCCTTCGTCATCGGCGCCACCGCCGCCTCTGCCACGACCGTTGTCACCGGGACGAACGGTCCCGACATCATCGACGAGTCCTCCGCCCCGCACGGGATGACGATCCGCGGCCTCGGCGGCGACGATGTACTCACCGGCAGTCGCTTCGCCGACCGGATCGACGGCGGCCCGGGCAATGACCGGATCACCGGTGGCCCGGGCGCCGATCGCCTGACCGGCGGTCCCGGCAATGACCTCTTCGTCCTCCGCACCGGCGACCTGGTGTCCAAGGTGAACCGCGAGGGCGGCGGGGTCGATCGGATCACCGACTTCGCCGCGACGGTACCCGCACGGGAGAACAGGACCGGATCGGTCTGCAGGGCTTCGCGCGCGGCACCCGCCTCGTCTTCCAGCGCAAGGTCGGCAAGCGCGCGCAGATCTATCAGGTGCGCGCCGGCAGGAAGCTCGACGGACGCGTGACCGTCGTACTGAAGAAGAAGCCGTGGCGGCATCTCAACGCCGCCGACGTGGTCGTGGTCAGCCCGCCGATGCCCGGGAATCATGCACCTGTACTCGGTACGGCGGGCCTCACGGGATCGGTCACGCAGGGGTCGGCGACCGGGCAGACCGACAGCGCGACGGGCGTGATCGGCTTCACCGATGCCGACACCCGCCAGGCGCACACCGTGACCATCGTTCCGGTCGGTACGCCGGCCGGCACGATGACCGCCCGTGTGGACAGTGATTCCGGGGGGACCGGCACCATCGGCTGGTCCTATTCGGTGGACAACGAACTTCTCCGCCACCTCGGGGACGGTGCCACCGCGAGCGAGTCCTTCGCGATCATCGTCTCCGACGGGACGGCGACCGCGCAGCGGACGATCGTCATCACCCAGCACGGAATCGACGACGCTCCGGTCCCGAACCACGCGATCCCCGACCAGGCGATCAACTCGACTGCGCCCAGCACGTGGACCCTGCCGGCGGATCAGTTCACCGATCCCGACGACGGCGACACGCTCACCTGGACCGCGGCCCAGCAGGGCAGTACGACGCTGCCGTCGTGGCTGGCCTGGAATGCGACCACCCGGGCCTTCACGGCGAGCCCGACCAACGCGGACGGCGGCAGCTACACGATCGTCGTCACTGCGACGGACGGCAGCGGCGCGACCGCGAGTGCGTCGTACGACGTGGACGTGACGGTGCCGCCCGACCCGATCGCCAATCCCGACGCGGCCACGTGGACGGTGTCGGATCACGCAGTCGGCGATCCGACCTCGAATCAGCTCGCGACGAATGTGCTCGCCAACGACGTCGACCCGGGGGGCTTCCCGCTGACCGCCTCCGGCGGCGGCACCTGGTATCTCGACGGCGACTCCCTCCCGGCAGGAACGTTCACCGTCGCCGCCGACGGCACGCTGACCATGAACTCGGGAACCGATCCGCTGGGCCCGGTCCAACAGCTGCGCCAGGGCGAGCCGTGGCCGGCCACGCTGCACTACACGGTCACCGACGGCAGCGGCAGCGCCACGGGAACGGTGCAGGTGAAAGTAGTCGGCGGGATCGACCAATTGGTCGACGCGGTGCCCGGCGCGTCCATGGGCCCGTTGATCAGCCCCGCCGACGGTGCTCAGCTCGACTTCAACGATCCGACACCGACCATCTTCGACGGTCGCGGCTGCTTCATGGATCCCGACGGCCAGGGCATGCGCTTCAACTGGTCTGCGGACTCGTCGGTCAGCGTGCCGACTGACCCGGCCTTCAACGGCGGAGCAGACGTCCCCTACGTGAGCGTGGTCAACAATGAGTGGGGCTTCGGCGCATCGGCCGCGGTGAAACTGACGATGAGCTCCGCGGGGCCCAAGGCGCCGGTCTCCTCGCCCACGCTCAATTTCGTGGTCGGCGACGATGCCGGCTTCCCCTCGGGTCCCGGTACCGCGCCGGCGGTGTCCGCGTGTACCGCGACCTCAGGTCGTCCCTACACACCCGACGTCACCCTGCCGACCCTCGACCTGCGCACGGTCGCGGGGACGGCCGCGACCTTCGGCGGCAATGTGCTGACCGATGCCGTCGAGCCGAACGGGAAGCCGATGACGGCCGGTGGCTACGGCTACATCGGCAGCTATGCCGACTCGAACGGCACCTTCGTGATCAATCCTGACGGCACCGTCACGGTGACGATGAATCCGGCGAAACCGATCCCGAGCGGCCAGTCGGTGAACATCGACGCGGCGTACCGCGCCATCGGGCCCAGTGGTTTCGGCATCGGTCACCTCGTGATGACGGTGATCGGCGCCGGCTGAGCTCCGGTCGTGTGCCTGAGGACGCGCCAGGGCGCGGCCTCAGGCACACGACTGTGTGGGTTCAGCCGCGACGCGCGCGGGCG
>JASLCW010000409.1 GCA_030151765.1 Marmoricola sp. | reverse complement strand
CGGTCACGGTCGACGTCTCCACCGGTCGCGGTGACGCCACGCAGGAGCAGACCGACGTCGAGTCGGTCGGCTACCTCAACCCGCGCATGGACGGCTTCCGCAACTACCTCGGCAAGGGCTCGGCCCTGCCGTCGGAGTTCGCGCTCGTCGACCGGGCCAACCTGCTCAGCCTCACGGCTCCGCAGCTGACCGTTCTCGTCGGCGGCCTGCGCGTGCTCGGCGCCAACCACGGCGGCTCGAACGCCGGTGTCTTCACGGACAAGGTCGGCGTGCTCACGAACGACTTCTTCGTGAACCTGCTCGAGCTCGGCACCACCTGGACCGCCGACGACGCGTCGCAGGAGACCTTCACCGGTACGACCGAGTCGGGCGCGACCCTCAAGGGCACGCGCAACGACCTGGTCTTCGCCTCCAACTCGGAGCTGCGCGCCCTCGCCGAGGTCTACGCCAGCGACGACGCGACCGAGAAGTTCGTGGCGGACTTCGTGAAGGCCTGGGTCAAGGTCATGGAGCTGGACCGCTTCGACCTGAAGTGACCGTGGCATCCTGACCGAGGGCGGTCCTCCCGTGTGGGAGGGCCGCCCTCGGCGTTGTTCAGGGGTGACTCACATCAAGGGCTGGATCTGGCTGGTCGAGACCATCGAGCCATTGGCCAGGCCGATGCCGCCGAAGATGTCATAGACGGCGAAGGGCGTCGTACCGTTCACCGCATTGCCGAAGCCGCTGGTCATCTTGGCCTGGTTGCTGGTGCCGCAGGGCACGGTTTGGTCGATCAGCGTCATCTCCGGAACGGACACGCTGCCCTTCGTCGCGCCGCCGTCGCCGGTGACGACGAAGCTGCCGGTGGTGCTGTCGTTCTCGCGGGTCAGCACCGCGGACTTCACCTGCGCCCGACGGCTGTCGGAGCGCATCGAGTTGGCCGGCTTGGCGAACTTCACGCTGCGGATCGCGGTGATGTCCTTGCTGCCGTTGACGCTGCCGAAGATGAACTGCGTGCCGTTCATGCCGGTCCAGCTGGACGACGGCTTGCAGGTCGAGCCGGTGCCGGGGTTGCCGCCACAGACGCCGCTCTTGCCGGCGTAGGTCCAGACGACGCTCGCGGGTACGGCGAACTTGAAGGTCTTCTTCTTGCTCTTGCTGCCCACCGAGCCCCAGCGGTTCGATCCCGAGCGGCTGTCGAACCAGAAGGTGCCCTTGACGACGACCTTCCGGCTCTTCCCGATCGTGCTGCCGCCGCAGCGGGCGGCCGTCGGGGCGCCCTTCGGGGTGATGGTCAGCTTCACCTTGCCGAAGGGGGAGATGTACTTCGCCGGTACGACGAGCTTCCCCTTGCCCGCGGCGTTGAGCTTGAGCGCCGAACGCGGGATCGGGAAGCTCCAGCTGTGTGACTCGCCGCCATTGGTGAGGCTGACGCCGAAGGTGCCGGCGCTCGAGCCTCCGGCCGACCGCGAGGCGTAGGTGGCGACCTTGAGCGGGACGTGGCTGCTGCTGCGCACGGACTTGCCGGCGCTGATCGCGACGCTCGCGATCGCCGGTGCGGCGGCGCGCTCGGTGCGGGCGGTGGCGGTCGGGGAGGTGACGAGGGCGAGCGAGGCGGCCGTGGACAGGCCGGCCGCGAGGGCGGCGGCACGCATCAGCTTTCGTCGGTGGGCGGGCGTGGTGGGCATGGTGGGCTACTCCTGTTGTCGTGTCAGGTCGCGGGATCTTTGGCGCTGACGAGTTCCGTCCCGGGAGTAAACATGGGCGCCTCCCGGCAGGGCGAGTTTTTTACATCGCTCGCCTTCGAGGACAGGGGGAAGGTTCCCGGCGAGCCCGGGAATCGACCCGGGAAAGCGACGCGCCCCCGGTCCTCGACGGACCGGGGGCGCGTGCGCTGAGCTGGTGGTCAGGGTGCCGGCGCGGGTGCCGGCTTGGTCAGCGTCAGGTACGAGTTGGCGCCGTTCGGGGCGGTGATCTTCCCGTAGATGTCGTGCAGCGTCAGGGGCGACGAACCGTTGGTGTAGGTCGAGGTCCCCCAGATGAACGACTGCAGGTGGCCGCCGGCCGTCCCGCAGGTCTGCGACTGGTCGGTGTTCAGGCCGCTCGCGTCGATCCTCGCCGAGCCGGTCACCGAATGGCCGTTCCCGTTGATCGTCAGCCGCGCCGTACCAGCGGCGGTGTCCTGGGTGAGCACGGGCGAGACCGTGGCCATCACGGAATCGGAGCGCACGGCGCCCTTGGGCTTGGGCAACTGCACCGAGCGCAGGCCGGACATGGTGCGGTTGTCCCCGAACAGGCTGATGGCGCTGTTGTAGACATTCCAGACCTGGTGTGTCGCGCACGGCGTCGTCGGGGCGTGGTAGCAGCCCGACGAGGTGTTCTTGAAGAACCACATGGCGGTGGCGCTGGTGCGGAAGGTGAACTGTTTGGTCTTGCTGCCGATCGTGCCCCAGCCGTGGCGGCCCGACCGGGTGTCGAGCCAGAAGCGACCGGTCAGCCTGATCCGCTGGCTCTTGTAGATCGTCTGCCCGTCACACCGGGTCGTACTCGCGGCGCCCTTCGGCGCGACCGTCAGGTTCACCTTCGCCCACGGCGAGGTCTTCGTCGCCTTCGGGGTGATCCGGCCCTTGCCGGACAGCTTCAGCGCGAGGGCGGAATTGGGGATCGGCAAGGACCAGGTGTGCTGCTCGCCGGCCCGGCTGACGGTGAGGTAGAGCGCCGACATGTCGCCCACCATGCGCGGAGCTGCGGTGCGTACGCCGGGCACGGCCACGCGGCCGCCACCGAAGACATTCCGGCCACCCACGACGGTGACCGTGACGCGCTTGCCCTTCGACGTGCGCACCTTCGCCTGCTTCCCGGTGATCTGGAAGCCGGCCACCTGGGGAGTGGTGGCGCTCGTCGCCGGCGGTGCCAGCGTGAAGGTGAGGCCGGCGGCGACGGCCAGGCTGGTGAGAGCGGCGGCCGAACGTACGTGCGGGCCGAGATTTCTGGGCATGGATCTTCCTCGTTGATCGTCGGACAGGGCCTGCTCATGATGCACCTCGGGCACCGCCGTCCGCACGCAATCGTGCCCCCGACCCGTCGGCGGGTCGGGGGCACGACGTACTGCCTGAGGTCAGTCCTCTTCGCCGGTGATCAGCGCGTGCGTGGCGCCCGCGATGACGGCACCGATGAGCGGCGCCACGATGAAGAGCCAGACCTGGCCGAGGGCGTGGCCGCCGCCGAACCAGGCGACACCGAGCGAGCGGGCCGGGTTCACCGAGGTGCCGTCGATCGGGATCATGATGAGGTGGATCAGGGTCAGGCACAGACCGATGGTCAGGCCCGCGGCCGCCGGGGTGGCCCGACGTCCGGTCGCACCCAGGATCACGTAGAGGAACATCGCTGTTCCGATGATCTCGGCGAGAAGGACCGCGACGAGCGAGTAGCCGCCGTCGCCGTACCCGTTGGTGGCCATGTGGCCCTTGGCGACGAAGCCGTCGTGGCCCTTGGCGATGATCAGGATCACCGCGCCGGCGATGGTGCCGCCGACGACCTGCGCGACGACGTACGCCGGCACGTCCTTCCAGTCGAAGCGCTTCGCCGCCGCGAGTCCCACGGTGACCGCCGGGTTGAAGTGTGCACCTGAGATGTGGCCGAGGGCGTAGGCGCCGGTCAGCACGGTGAGGCCGAAGGCCAGGGCGATGGCCACCCGGCCGCCGCCCAGATCGACGACGCCGCCCGCGAAGACGACCGTGCCACAGCCGCCGAGAACGAGCCAGAAGGTGCCGAGCACCTCGGCGCCGAGACGGGCGCCGATCGAGGGTTGAGCTGCAGTCTCTGACATGGAATCTCCTGTAAGGGGGAAGGGGAGAGCTGCCTTGACTTCCTTACCGTAGGCTGAGAACGCCGGTTTTCGACGTTTCTGCGGGCGATTTGCGCCCGGCGTTTCCGCGGCCCGACCCTCTTTCGGGTGACGGAAGCCTGCCCGGACCCGCGCCGGTGTGCTTCGTCGGCGGGGTGAGATATCTTGATGTCGTGACAAATAGTGCAGCGAATCCCGCGATCATCTACACCCACACCGACGAGGCGCCGCTGCTGGCGACGTACTCCTTCCTGCCGATCGTCTCCGCGTACGCCGGTGCCGCCGGCGTGAACGTCGAGACCCGCGACATCTCCGTCGCCGCGCGCATCCTCGCGCAGTTCGGTCTGGCCGACGACGCGCTGGCCGAGCTCGGCCGCCTGGCGAAGACGCCGGCCGCGAACATCGTGAAGCTGCCCAACATCTCGGCCTCGATCCCGCAGCTGAAGGCGGCCATCGCCGAGCTGCAGGCGCAGGGCTTCGCGGTCCCGGACTATCCCGAGGCGCCCGCGACCGACGAGGAGCGCGAGATCCGCGCCAAGTACGACGCCGTCAAGGGCTCGGCGGTCAACCCGGTGCTCCGCGAGGGCAATTCCGACCGGCGTGCACCGCTGTCGGTGAAGAACTACGCGAAGACCCACCCGCACACCAACAAGCCCTTCACCGACGGCTCGAAGACCAATGTCGCCACCATGGGTGAGCACGACTTCAAGAGCAACGAGAAGTCCGTGACCCTGGCCGCCGACGACACCCTCACGATCGTCCTCGAGACCGAGAGCGGCGAGAAGGTCGTCCTGAAGGAGTCGCTGCCGGTCCTCGCCGGCGAGATCATCGACGCCACCCGTCTCGACGTCGCCCACCTCGACGCCTTCCTCGCCAATGCCCTCGCCAGGGCCAAGGCCGAGGACGTGCTCTTCTCGGTGCACCTCAAGGCCACGATGATGAAGGTCTCGGACCCGATC
>JASLCW010000464.1 GCA_030151765.1 Marmoricola sp. | reverse complement strand
GGAGCGAAGCAACCGTGAGCCGGGAGACAGCCGCAACCCGATGCCGGGCTCGCCCCGTCGCTGCGCTCTTGTCGGTGACCACCCGTGGTCCGCAAGCCGCCGACGGTGCCCAGCCGAAAGCAGCCTGACGCGACCGGAGAACAACCAAAACCAGCAGATTCGACCTCACACCAGATCCTCGCGCCCCCGCTCCTTCAGCGCCGCCACGATCTCCTTGACCTGCTGGGCATGGGCCCGGTCGGTGACCAGGACCGCATCACCCGTGTCCACGACCACGATGTCCGAGACGCCCGCGACGGCGATCAGCCGGTCGGCCGGAGCCATCAGGCCGGTCGCGTCGTGCGCGAGCACGAGGGCCTCGTCACCGAGCACCTTCACCGCACCCCCGGCGACCATCTCGCCGAGGGCGGCGAAGTCGCCGATGTCGTCCCAGCCGAAGGAACCCGGCACCGTCGCCACGAGGCCGCGGCGCGAGGCCGGCTCGGCGACCGCGTGGTCGATGGCGATCTTGGTCAGGCCCGGCCAGGTGTCCTCGAGCGACGTCGGGTCGGCGGCGATGGCGCGCAGGCCGCGGGCGAGCTCGGGGAGCTCCCGCGCCAGCTCGTCGAGCAGCAGACTCGCCGGAGTCACGAACATGCCGCCGTTCCAGCGATAGCGGCCGGTCGCCAGGTATTCCACCGCCACCTCGGCCGGAGGCTTCTCCACGAAGGAGGCGACCGCGCGGGCGGTCGCGTGGCCCTCCAGCCGGGCGCCCTCCTCGATGTAGCCGAAGGCGGTCGACGGGAAGGTCGGGTCGATCCCGAGTGTGACGATGCGCCCGGTGACGGCGACCTCGACAGCCTCGGCGACGCAGGCGGCGAAGGCCTCGTCGCCCGTGATGACGTGGTCGGCGGCGAAGGAGCCGATGATCGCGTCGCCGTCCTCACGCTCGAGCATCGCGGCAGCCAGCCCGATCGCCGCCATCGAGTCGCGTGGCGAGGGCTCGGCAAGCACCCGCCCGGCCACCTCCGAGGGAAGCTGCGCCGCCACCGCCTCACGGTGACGCTGCCCGGTGACCACCACGACCCGGTCGCCGACCAGCGGCGTCAGCCGGTCCACCGTCTGCTGCAGCAGCGTCCGGCCGGAGCCGGTCAGGTCGAGCAGGAACTTCGGCGCGCCGGCACGAGACAGCGGCCAGAGCCTGGTGCCCGCACCTCCCGCCGGTACGACGGCCCAGAGCTGGTCGAGGGGTGAATTCGGCGCAGTGGTCACGCCGACATGGTGACGCATCGGCGCAGGAGCCGACTCCCTAGGCTGGCCCGGTGACATCAGAGACCTTCGCAGGACTGCTCGACCAGGCGCTGAGCCACGAGCCCGGCCGCCCCCTGATCACGGCGTACGACGAGCCGACGGGGGCGCGCACCGAACTGTCCGTGACGACCTATGCCAATTGGGTGGCGAAGACCGCCAACCTCTTCCTGGACGAATACCTGCTCGACCAGGGCGACGCGATCCGCCTCGACCTCCCCACCCACTGGCTCGGCCCGGTCTTCGTGGGCGCGGCGCTGCTCGCCGGCCTGGAGATCGCGGACGACGGCTCCGCCGACCTGACGGTCTGCGGGCCCGACGACCTGGAGGTGCCTACGCCGGCGCTGGCCTGCTCGCTGACGCCTTTCGCCACTCCCTTCCCCCAGGCGCTGCCCGAGGGTGTCGACGACTACGGGAAGCTCTGGCCGGGACAGTCCGACGTCTTCACCGGCGTACCGGCCGATCCCGCCGGTCAGGCGGACCTGATCGCCCGGGCCCGTACGGCGACGCGGGGCCGGATCCTCACCGATGCCAATCTCGCCGAGGCCGCGCACCTCGGGCTCTTCCTCGGCGCGCTCGCCTCCGGAGGGTCGATCGTCCTCGTCGCCCGGCCGACCGACGACGAGTGGACCGGCCGCTACGCGGCCGAACGTCCCACCGAGGTCGTCCGGGCAGGGCACTGAGGCGGCGCGCGGCTCAGCCTCCGAGCCGGTAGCCGCCGAAGCCGGTCGAGAGCAGCATCCGGCCGCCGACACCACTGCCGGTGCCGGGGATCAGCCACAGCGCGCCCGAGGAACGCTTGCGCACCACCAGGTCGGGGTGCCCGTCGCCGTTGACGTCGCCGGCACCGATCACCCAGTCGTACTGGCTCATCGACGCGCCACTGGCACGGGCGATCGCGGACACGCCGGTCGAGCCACCCAGCGGCACGAAGCTTCCGTCGGAGGATCCGGCGATCGACGACGGGAAGTGTCCCGTCACCCAGGACGTGCCGCCGACGAGGTTGGTCGTGCGGACCTTCGCTGGCAGGCGCTGCGGCGCCTTGAAGCCGCTGACCCCGTTGCCCGGGTAGACGACGAGCGTGCCCGTGGCATTCCGCCCGACGAGATCGGGATAGCCGTCGCCGGTGATGTCGCCGACCGCGGAGAGGCGGCTGACCTTCGACCAGTCGCCACCCATCGCCACCGCGGTGTCGAAACCGCCATTGCCCTTGCCACGCATGAGGTAGAGCCGGCTGCCGGCGTCGGTGCGGACGATCACGTCGCCCTTGCCGTCGTGGTTCCAGTCACCGACGGTGAGCACCTGGCTCGGCGTACGGCCGATCTTGCGGGCGACGATCACCTGGCCGACATTGGTCTGCTCGTTGTTCGCCCGTACGACGAGCGCGCCCTTGCGATTCACCGCGACGACGTCGGGGCGCGAGCCGCCGGTCATCCCGATGACCCCGCGGAGACGGAGGCCGTCGAAGCCGCCGAAGGGGCCGAGCGGGTTGCCGAAGCCACCGCGGCCGTTGCCGGGCAGCACGTAGGCGGCGCCCGTGCGCGAGCGCGCCCAGACGTCGGCCAGACCGTCGCCGGTCATGTCGCCGCCGCCGTAGTAGGCGGTGTAGGTGTGCGGGATGGCCACCGGCACGCGGGCACCGAGGCGCGTCGGTGCGAGTGACGGGATCCGGTAGCGGTGGCCGGACTTGTCCTGCACCAGCAACTCGGGCCGGCCGTTGCGATCGAGATCGCCTCCGGCCACGGTCCGCACATAGGGCCAGCGCTTCGCCAGCACCTTCGCCTTCGTGAAGGAACCGGCACCGCGGCCGCGGAAGAGCACGAGGGCGCCCTTCTTCGTGATGCCCAGGACATCGGCCCGGCGGTCGCCGTCCCAGTCGCCGACGGCGATCAGCGACACGGCCTTGCCGAGGATCGACCGGCCTGTTGCCTTCGCGGCGATCCGGCCCCCCTTCTTGCCTGCGTGCAGCAGCCAGCCCCGGCCCTTGCCCGCGGGCGTGAGGACGTCGCCGCGGCCGTCACCGGTGATGTCGCCGACCGGCACCGCGCCCGCCCACGAACCGGTGCTCGCGATGCCGCCCCGGAAGCGGAGCACGCCACCGAGCGGGAGTACCGCGAGGTGACCGTCGCCGGTCATCAGCGCCACGTCGGCGCGGTGCGCGCGGCCGAGCAGGCTGCGCACTCCCCCGGGCCTGATCCCCGACGGCTGCGCACTCGCGGCGGCCGGGGTCTGGTTCGGGTCATAGGTCTGCGCCGACGCCTGGATGCGGGCCGCCTCGGCGCGGATGTCCGGGATCCTGGCGTAGAGATACTTGCCGGGGCAGGCGGTCTGGCCGACATCGCGGTGTCCGTTGATCGCGTGGAGGGTGCGGCCGTGCAGCTTCAGGCCGGTCGCGGTCGCGGAGATGTTGTACATGGACAGCTTCCATGCGAAGAGGCGCGCATAGGCGTCGATCACGGCCTGCGGCGGCTTGGCGATGTCGAAGTTGCCGATCGCCGACATCGCGAAGGCGACGTCGTTGAAGCCCGAGGTGTGCGCTCCGGTCACCGGCTTGTCGACGCCGCCGTACCGGCCCTCCCAGATCCGCCCGAAGCGGTCGACCAGGAAGTTGTAGCCGATGTCGCGCCAGCCGCGGGAGAGCACGTGGTACGCGTAGATGCTGCGGATGATCGCAGGGACGTCGGCCTTGCTGTAGTTGTTCGCATTCACCGTGTGGTGCACGAAGCCGGTCTTGATGGTGCCGTAGTCGGGCAGTCCCTTCTCGCGGAGCTTCTCGTCGGCGCCCCACTGGGCACGGGAGAAGATCTGCGGCTTCGGGGTGACCTTCATCGCCGACAGCGACAGGTCACCGGAGCTCGACGGCACTGAATCGGTCGGCAGGCCCGCGGTCGACTCGATCGGCGCGGCCTTGCTGGTCGCGTCCGAGGCCGGGATCCGCGAGGTGTCGATGGCGGCGTTGCCCTCGGCAAGCGTGGTGCTGCCGGGATCGATCAGCGAGAACTCCAGGCCGGCCGGTACGCCGCGCGAGGAGGCGACGCGCAGCTGCACGCGCTCGACGTGGCCCACGACCGTGGGCTCGGTGCCCGGGCGGTCGGTGCCGGAGGCGGCCTCGGCTCCGTCCGGCGCGTGATCGGTGTGGTATTCCAGTCGCTGCCACGACGACCACACGCCGGCACGTTCGGTGCGCACTTCGAAGGCGATCGCGTCCTCCGACAGGTTCACGCCGTGGTTCCAGACCGCGCCGACGGTGGCGAAACCCTGGACGGACTCGGCCGGGCTCGTCAGTACGACGGGGAGGCCGGCGATGCTGCCCGCATTCGCGGTCGGGGCCGTCGTACGCGGGGCGACGTCGGTGGTCTTGGCGGTGGTCTTCCCGGGAGCCTGGGTCGCGGACCTCGCAGGAGCCTTCGCGGGCGCCTGCGCCGGGGCGGAGAGCGCCACCTGGCGGACCTTCGGCGCCACCGGCTTCGCGGCCACCTCGGCGCGCACCGGAGGCGCCGACACCGCCGGCGCCTGCACCTGACCACTGGCCGGCATCCGCACCGGGGCGCTCGGACCCTTGGTCACCGGGCGTGAGGGCACCGTTCCCGCATCGGGCGCGACGATGTCGAGCGTCAGCGCACCGGTCGCGGTGACGCCGAGCATGGCCACGGTACCGGCCACCAGCAATTGCTGACAGACGGCGACATAGCGGTCCTTGCCAAACGACATGAAAAAGGTGCTCCTGTGGGGAAGGAATTCACACGAGCACCAATATTCACATGAGTACCACGACTTCTGTCCAGCGAAAGTCGCTAATTACAAACGAGTAATTCGCCTAATTACAATAGCGTAATTAAATGATCGGCTCCGCAATCAAGGCGATTTGGCTATGGTCATCCGATTCGATCTCGCCGGGATCGAATCATCCCAACACTGAACCCGAAGGACCCACCATGCTTCGTAGGCTCAAGGAACAATCACTGGCGATCACGATCGCCTGCCTGGCACTCTTCATCGCACTCGGCGGCCCCGCGGCTGCCGGGCACCTGATCAACGGCAAGAACATCAAGAACAAGAGCATCGCCGGCGCCAAGCTCAAGAACAACACCATCACCGCCAACAAGGTGAAGGCCGGCACGCTGACGGCGACCCAGGTCAAGCGCGGCCAGTTCGCGAGGTCGATCCCGATGGTGCGGGTGCCTGCCGCAGCCGGAGCCGACGAGAATGCCGGCCGCCTCAACGCCAAGCCGGTCGTCCTGCACCGGGCCGGTGCGCTCACTCTCTACGCGAAGTGCTTCAACGACGATGCGAGCGATCGCACCCACTACGAGATCTACGTGAAGACCTCACGCAACGGCTCCCTGCTGAACTCCCGCAACGACGAGCTCAACGGCGGCAACGCGTCGACGGACTTCCTGAACACCAACAGCCCGGAGACCGACACCCAGGTCGAGTACGACAGCGTCGGCCCCAACTCCGCGGACGGCGACGCACAGGACAGCAGCGACTTCGCCGCTGTGGCACCCGACGGATCGTGGATGCGCGGCTGGAGCGGCGGCTTCGTCAAGCGCGGCAACCTCACCGGAGGCAATGGCGTCTACGGCAGCGGCAATGTCTGCATCTTCGTCGGCAGCGTGTCCAGCAGCTGATCGCGAACCGCATCGCACGAGAGGGGTCCCGCCGGTCGGCGGGGCCCCTTTTCGTACGCCGTCGGTCAGATGTCCGCGCCCAACTCGGCGTCCAACTCGGCTTCCATCTCGTTGTCCGATTCGCTGTCGTCGTACTCGAGGAAGTGGATCCCCTCGTCGACGTCGCCGTCGAAGTTGAGGTGTCCCGACTCGAGCACGAGGACGCGGTCGCACATCGCCCGCACCGAGGCGGAGGCGTGGCTGACGTAGAAGATGGTGGTGCCCTGCTGGCGGATCTCCTGCATCCGGGTCAGGCACTTCTTCTTGAAGGGACGGTCACCGACCGCGAGCACCTCGTCGGCCAGGAAGATGTCCGCGTCGACGTGCACGGCGATCGAGAAGCCGAGGCGCGCGTACATGCCCGACGAATAGTGCGAGACCGGGGTGTCGAGGAACTTCCCGATGTCGGCGAAGGCGACGATCTCGTCGAACTTGCGCCGGGTCTCCGCCTCGCTCATGCCCAGGATCGCGGCATTGAGGAAGAGATTCTCGCGACCCGAGAGCTGCGGATGGAAGCCGGCGCCGGTGGCGATCAGGCCGGCGATGCGGCCCCGCGTCTGAATCGTCCCGTGATCGGGACGGAGTACGCCGTTGATCAGCTTGAGCAGCGTCGACTTGCCGGAGCCGTTGAGGCCCATGAGGCCGATCGACTCGCCCTGCTCGACCGTGAAGCTCACGTCGTTGACGGCCAGGAAGGACTCCTTCAGCGGCAGCCGGCGCACGCTGGCGACGGCCATCTGCTTGAGGGTCCGGTGATATTGCATCGAGAACACCTTGGAGACGTTCTCGACCACGATCGATTCAGTCATGGGTCACATCCGCTCCGGGAACTTGCCCTCGACGCGCGAGAAGTAACGCTGCGCCAGGAAGACGAAGAGCACCGACAGGGCCAGCATCAGCAGACCCCGCGTCCACATGTCCGGCGGGAACTCCAGCGTGCGCTTGCCGGTGTCGGGGTCGATGAGGTGATTGCCCTCGCGCGAGGAGGCCGGCACGACGCCCCACCAGAAGAAGCGCTGCATCAGCAGGACGGCCTCCGAGATCGGATTGGCCATGTAGAACTGGTACATCACCGGATGCGCCGCGTGCACCTCGTAGATCCGGCTGAACGGGTACATCATCGGCACCAGGAAGTGCATGAACTGGAGCATCGTCTGGACGATGTTCTGCACGTCGCGGAAGAAGACGTTGAGCGCGCTGAAGAGCAGCGCCATAGCGGTCGCGAAGAACATCAGGATGGCCATGCCGAGCAGGCCGGCGCCGACACCGGCCCAGGTCACCTGCCAGCCGGTGATCACGCAGCAGAAGATCAGCAGGATCACCTGCGGGAAGGTGTGGTAGAGCGCCACCATCATCGACGCGACCGGGAAGATCTCGCGGGGCATCCGCATCTTCAGCACCAGCGAGCGGTTCTGCCAGATCGAGCGGGTGCCGCCGCTCCACGTCTCGGAGAAGTAGTGCACGAAGACGATGCCGCAGAAGAGGTGGATCGCGAAGGCCGGCGTACCGGCGTGCATCTTGAGGATGATGCCCATCACCGCGTAGTAGACGGCGAAGCGCATGGCCGGCTGGATGTAGGACCAGAGCAGGCCGAGGAAGGACGCGGCGTACATCGCGGCAAGCTGCCGCTGCACGATCAGCCGCAACAGATAGGGGTTCTGGAAGACCTCGATCACGCCGCCGCGAGGGGCAGGTGCGACCATCGGCGCCTCGACGTGCCGGTCGACGCGCGGGCCGTCCACGGCCGCGACGACCGGCATCGAGTCCGCCTTGGCCCGGGCCAGCCGGCGCGCGCGCTTGGCGGCGTCCTGCCGGCGTCCGCTCTCGTCGGTGTCGGCGCCGACTCCTACCTTGTTGCCCGCGCGCATCAGTTCTGGCCCTCCTCGGGTTCGGAGAAGGTCCGCTCCCAACGCTCCGGCGAGGTGATCTCGCCGAGCGCCTCGCGGTACCGCTGCGAGAGCGCGCCCCACTCGTCGAAGAGTCGCTTGTGCAGTTCGGTGCTGCGCTTGAGCTGCCGTCGGAATTCGGCCGGATCACGCTGCAGGAAGACCGCGCCGGTCTGGTCGCGCATGCTCACGACCGCCGAGTCGGCGGTCGCCATGCGGTACCACTTGGCGTCGATCGCCGGGATCGTGATCTCGGGGAACTCCCGCGAGAGCGGTCGTACGGCGCGCGCCTGGCGCAGCACGCCCCATCCTCCGGAGAGCACCCGCGAAGGCAGCGAGGGCACGATCGACAGGTCGTTCTTCTTGCGCGGCTTGGCGCGGCGTACCGGCGGGAAGGCGTCGGGGTCGGGCTCGACGCGGCCGTCCTGGTAGGCGGCCGCCGTGGCGCGGACCTGCGGCAGCTTCGTGCCCAGTTCCTCGTGCAGCCGCTCCGGACCGGCGAGGACGTCCGCCAGGGCCATGTCACGGATCTCGGCGGTGGAGTACTGCATCGAGATCAGGTGCTTGAGCGTGATGCTGAAGCTCTCCCGGATCAGCTTGCCGCCGTGCGGGAAGGGGCTGTGCAGCAGGGCCGCCACGAAGCGATTCCGCTCGTGGAAGTAGGACTGCCAGTCGACCTCGTCGTTCTTGTCCGTCCACGGGATGTGCCACACGGCCGCGCCCGGGAAGCTCACCGTCGGTACGCCGTGCGCCTTCGCGCGCAGGCCGTACTCGGAGTCGTCCCACTTGATGAAGAGCGGCAGCG
>JASLCW010000390.1 GCA_030151765.1 Marmoricola sp. | reverse complement strand
CCCCGCTCGGCCGGGTGCCGGCCGAGGTCGTCCACGCCGCCTTCTACAACTTCGCCGCCGTCGAGGCGGCTCGGCACATCCCGCGCGCGTGGGACGTGACCACACCGGCGGCAGCTCACGCGGCGCGGGAACGAGGCTGCGTGGCGGCGCTCCGGAAGATCCTCGGCGACACCCCCGATCTCGCCCACACCGCCGACCTCCTCACCAAAGCCGCGGTCAGCGCACCCACGGAGGGTCGCGTCATGTACGCCGCCCTCCGCGCCCTCCCGATCCCCGACGAGCCCGTCGCCCGCCTCTGGCACTCGGCCAACATGCTGCGCGAGCACCGCGGCGACGGCCACATCGCCGCCCTGGTCTCCGAGCGGATCGGCGGCCTCGAAGCGCACGTCCTCGCGGCCCTCGACATGGACATCCACCCGGCCGAGTCCTTCGGACGGATCCACCACCTCCCCAAGCCGCTCCTCGCCGAGGTCATGGCCGGCTTGCGCGATCGCGGCCTCGTCGACGCCAGCGGACACTTCACCGAGGCGGGCCGAGCCACGAAGGGCCGGATCGAGGCGTTGACCGACGTACTCGCGGAGGCGCCGTACGACGGCCTCACCACGACCGAGCTCGACGAACTCGTCGCCGTGCTGTTACCCATCTCTGCCCGACTCAAGGCCGTCGGGTCGGACTCGTCCCAGGTGCGCTGATCAGCCCTTCCAGGTTGTCCAGCTCGTTGGAGCGTCCGCCTACCAAGCGGTTCGTCCACTCCTCGTCGTGGAGCGGCTCGCATTCCATGGTCACGTCGGTACCGGTTGCGGTCCTGGTCAGAGTGACCACGGTCAGGTGCTGGTACGGCTCGTGATCGGGGACGAAGTCGATCAATGAGAGGTACGACAGCGTCGTCGGCTCGGTCAGGTTGACGAACTCCTTGTGCGACCGGGTCGACAGCGGCATCCCGGCCTGTTCCATGAAGGCGATCTGCTCAGGCCCGGTGGCGGTCATCGTGTAGTCCAGCGAGCCGCCAGGCCGGAGGTCGAGGGTGTCCACCGTCGTGGTGAACCCGTCGGGTGCCCACCACGCGCCGATGCCCTCGGCCGTGGTCCACAACTCCCAGATCCGCGCAGGCGGTACGGCGAAGCTGCGGTGAAGAGTGAGGGTGTCGCGGTCCTGCATGGTGTCCTCCCGGGACTGTATTGGGTGCTTTCAGTCCAAGGACGGAGCCGGCGCCGGGTTCTCGACATCGCGGTAGGAAGTCTTCTTCTCGCGGGGCTGCTCACGTTCGGCCAAGCCCGCGGCGGTGGTCCGGCTTCTGTGACCTTGTCGATTCGGCGCTCGCCCAGCAAGAGCGGTGGCTACCGTGCGCAGGTGCCCACCATCCGCGATCGAGCGCAGCAGGCCGCTGACAGCGCCACCCCCGTCGAAAGACTCTCGGAGTTGGCTGCCGACCCATCGCCGATGGTCCGCGAGGCCGTCGCCCGCAACCAGCTGACGCCCACTGCTGTCCTCGAGAAGCTCGTCTGCGACCCGAGGCCGCTGGTGCGGATCGCGGTGGCGGAGAACCCGGGGCGACACGCCATTGCCGTTGCCCTCACTGCGTCAGACCCAAAGGTGCGGGCATGGCTCGTGGGACGCAAGGACCTGAGACCAGAGCACCTCGATGTGCTTCTGAACGACCCTCTTCGGTCGGTTCGTGCGGCTCTGGCCGCGGCAACGGATGACGTGCGCGCGGTGGCGAGGCTGTCACACGATCCGGATCCGAGTGTGCGGGCCACCGTGACCAGCAATCCCCTGCTCCGTGCGGAGGAGCTCTTACGGCTAGCCAGCGATCGTATTGCACGGGTTCGGGCGGCGGCAGCCGGAAGTCGTCGCCTCCCCCCAGAGACGCTGACACTGATGGCAGGCGATGGCTCCGCCGAGGTCCGGTGGTCGGTCTTGGTCAACAATCCCGAACGACTGGACCTTGCCCGCCGGATCGCCGAGGACCGCGACGAGATGAATGCCCATCAAGCCAGGGCTCAACTCGAACGACCTCGCCAGTTCACCGCGTACCTGAGCGGCATCGAACTGGTCGAGTAGAACTACTCGAGCCGGGCGGGATCAGCGGGACCCTCCTCCCGCGGTCAGCACCTTCGTCATGGGGGCGGGCGAGGGCGTCGGCGCCCGGGACAGCTCGACTCCAGTCGTCCCCCAACCCACCTCCAGCAGCGGCGGTGAGGCTCGGAGAAACGACTGAAGGATGACCGATGCCCACGAAGCTCCCCCTGTTCAATCTCGCCCAACCGCACGAACCCGACGAGGTGATCGAGCCGCGCACCGCGGCCGAGGTCGCGGAGGCGGTACGCCGTGCCGCGGCGACGGCCCAGCGCCTGCACCCGGTCGGGACCGGACACGGCTGGACCCATCCGATCGAGGGTGGCATCGCCCTGCTGACCCGGAACCTCCACGAGATCGGGATCGACCCCGAGATCGGCGTCGCCCGGGTCGGAGCCGGATGCCGCTTCTCCGATGTCATCGAGGCCGCGGCGCCGTACGGACTCACGCCTCTCACCGGTTCCGCACCCGGGGTCGGCGTCGTCGGCTTCCTGCTGGGCGGCGGCCTGAGTCCGCTCGGCCGCAGTTACGGGTGGGCCACCGACTTCCTCCGCTCGGCCGAGGTCGTCACGGGCAACGGCGAGATCGTCACCGCCTCCGAGCACAGCCACCCCGATCTGTTCCAGGCACTGCTCGGCGGCAAGCACATCCCCGGTGTGGTGACCGCGGTCGAGATCGATCTGCTGAATCTGACCACCGTGTACGGCGGTGGCCTCTTCTACGACGCCGCCGATGCCGGGACCGTGCTCAGCGAGTGGGCCAATTGGTCGGCACTGGTGCCCGAGCAGGTCAACACCTCGGCCGCACTGCTTCGCCTGCCCGACCTCGACAGCGTGCCGGCACCCCTGCGCGGGCGCTTCGTCCTCCACGTGCGCATCGCCGTCCCGCTGGACACCGCGGACGATCTCGAGCTCGCCGTCGCACTCGCCGAGCCGATGCGCAAGGTCGCCGAGCCGATCCTCGACACGATCGCCGAGCTGCCGGCCGCCGCGATCGGGAGCATCCACGCCGATCCCGAGCAGCCGATGCCGGTCATCGAGGCAGGTGCGCTGCTGCACGGCTTCGACTCCGCGGCGGCGCAGGCGATGCTGGACGTCGTCGGCCCGCAGGCCGAGGTTCCGCTGGCCGTCGTCGAGGTACGCCGCCTCGGCGGTCGCCTGGCCGAGTCGCCGACGCGTCCGGACTCGGTCGCCGGCCGCGAGGCGGCGTACGGCCTCTTCATCGTCAGCGCGCCCGTGCCGGAAGTCTTCGCCGGCCCGGTACCTGCGGTGGTGGGCGGGCTCGCCCGCGCCATGGCCCCGTGGGCCAGCGGCGGCTTCCAGCCCAATTTCGTCGGAGCCCTCAACCAGCCGACGGCCCTCGACGCTGCCTGGCCCGACGAGGTCCGCGAGCGCCTGCAGCAGGTCCGTGAGACCTACGACCCGGCCGACCGCATCGGCCACTGACAAGGAAGCGAAGAATCGTCATGACTCGTTACATCGCCGCAAGCCTTGCCCTCGCGGGGCTCGCCAGCTCCTGTGCCGTCAGTCTCCCCTCGGCCTCGGCCGCGGCTACCGCGACCACGCAGCCGACGCCGGGCGCGCTCGTCTACATCAAGGGCTACAACGTGTACGAGGCCCGTCCCGACGGCACCGGAGAGCGCCGCCTGACCACCAACGGCACCGCCGCCGACCCGTGGCTCTCCCCGACCGGGGACGACCACGGCCATGTCGTCGCCGCCCGCGGCGAGGTGATCTACCGGATGAACCAGTCCGGCGAGATCGTCAACTCCTTCAATCCGCCGGACGTCTTCGACCAGTGGCTCTACCAGTACGGCGGGCCGATCGCCGCGGCGAGCGTCTCGCCCGACGGCAGCAAGGTGACCTACACCTATCGCAGCTTCCACTGCGAGTTCAACGAGTGTCATGTCTACGGCGCCTCCGGCATCGGAGCGGCGGACGGCTCCGGCACCGTCCTCGGCGCCGGCGCGTCCACCGATGACGATCCGGCGTGGATCTCCGAGACCCGGCTGATCGCCAACGGCCAGCCGTACCAAGGCCTGCGCCTCTTCGACATCCCCGGGAAGTCACAGGACTGGTTCCACGACGGTGAGCACCCGCGCTACGTGTCACTGACCGAACCGGTGGTGTCCCGGGACGGCACGATGCTCGCCACCACCCGCGGGACGGGTACCGATGCCCACATCACGACCTACGCGATCAACGGCGACATCCGGACCGGGAGCTTCCTGCCGGCGGCCATGACCGTGTGCGAGAACTGGCCGGTCGAGGGACAGGGCAGTCCCGCCTTCGCCCCGGACGGCAGCGCCATCGCCTGGTCACAGCCCACCGGCATCTGGATCAAGCCCGACCCCCTCGACTGCGATCCCGGCGCGCAGCTGGTGATCCCGGGCGGCCGCGAGGTCTCCTGGACGAAGGCGGAACTGCCCCCGCCTCCCACCGATGACCGCCCTCACCCGCAGCCGGTCGTACTGGCTCTGAAGAAGGCACCGCACGTGGCCGGGAAGGCGCGGAAGGGCAAGGTGCTGCGCGTGGCCGGCGCGGTCTGGTCGACGGCGCCCACGTCGATCACCTACCAGTGGCTGCGCAAGGGCAAGCCGATCAGGAAG
>JASLCW010000385.1 GCA_030151765.1 Marmoricola sp. | reverse complement strand
GAAGGCAAGGGAGGTCACCCCGGGGCGGTCCTTGCCTTCGACACCTTGGCTCGCTACGACGTCGACGTCGTCGACATCGAGCAGATCGTGCTCCGAGGTCGTCTCGTGCTCGGTCTTCTCGTGACCGCTCCGCCCGAGTGGCAGCGCCTGCAGGAGGAGCTGACCGGGGCCGTCGAAGCGCTTGGGATGAGCGTCGAGATCCGTGAGGGTTCCGGCGACAACCGGCGTCGGCCGAGCGGGCGCAGCCACGTGACCGTGCTCGGCACTCCCCTGCATGCGACCGCGGTCGCCGCCATCGCCGGCCGGATCGCTGCGAGCGGCGCCAACATCGACCGCATCGAGCGCATGGCGCGCTATCCGGTGACGGCGATCGACCTGCACGTCTCGGGCACCGACACCGACGAACTCCGACCGCTGCTGGCGGCCGAAGCGGCCCGGCAGGGCGTCGATGTCGCCGTACAGCCGGCGAATCTGCTGCGGCGCGGCATGCGCCTGATCGTGATGGACGTCGACTCGACGCTCATCCAGGGCGAGGTCATCGAGATGATCGCCGCCCACGCGGGATGTGAGGGCGCCGTCGCGGAGGTGACCGAGCGCGCCATGAACGGCGAACTCGACTTCGCCGAGAGCCTGCGTGAACGGGTCGCACTGCTCGAGGGGGTGCCGGCCGAGGCACTCGATCAGGTCTACGAGGCGCTCGTGCTGGCGCCCGGGGCCCGTACGACGGTCCGCACGCTCAAACGGCTCGGCTATCGCTTCGCCATCGTGTCCGGTGGCTTCAGCCAGATCACCGACCGGTTGGCGGCCGACCTGGGCATCCACTACGCCGCCGCCAACGAGCTCGAGATCGCCGACGGGAAGCTCACCGGACGGGTGGTCGGCCCGATCGTCGACCGGGCCGGCAAGGCGACGGCCCTGCGGGGATTCGCGGAACAGCTGGGCCTGCCGCTCGCGGCCACGATCGCCATCGGCGACGGTGCCAACGACCTGGACATGCTGAACGCGGCGGGCCTGGGCATCGCCTTCAATGCCAAGCCGATGGTGCGCGCCGCGGCCCCCAACGCGGTCAACGTGCCCTATCTGGACACGGTGATGTATCTCCTCGGCATCTCCCGCGAGGAGATCGAGGCCGCCGACGCCGCCGCCGGCATCACCACGCCGGCTCCCCCGTTGCTGTAGTCGAGCCCGACGCCCGCGTCGTCAGGAACGGCCGACGTGGAAGGCCAGGATGCGGGCGCTGCCCTCGGCGAGGTCGGCCCACTCGCCGGGGACCTCGAGCACGGTCAGGGCGGCGGTGGGATAGCCCTCGCTCATGTCGTTGAAGGCGTCGGCGTCACCGCTGCCGTCGTCGAGGATGTGCGCGAGATAGGCGATCGTCGGGTTGTGCCCGATGACCAGAAGCCTTTCGGCCCCGGCCGGTGCGCTGCGCAGCACGTCGAGGGCGGTCGCGGGGCCGGCGGAGTAGAGCGCATCGTCGTACTCGACCTCGGCGGTGGAGCGGAGGCCGTGCTGGAGGCTCTCCCAGGTCCCGACCGTCCGCGCCGCGGACGAGACCAGGGCATGGTCCGGCACGATGCCCTGCGAGGCGAGCCAGAGGCCGGCTTCGACGGCGTCGCCGCGGCCGCGCTCGGTGAGCGCGCGGAGGCGGTCCTCGGGGGCATAGGCCTCAGCCTTGGCATGCCGCATGAGGACGAGCCGCCTCCCCAGATTGCTCACGGGGCTATCGTCGCACTCTGCGGGCGCAAACCGAACCACGACACGATGCCGCCGAGGGCGAGCAGTGCCGCGCACAGCAGCTGGGCCGACTGGTAGCCCGAGGTGAGCGCGGCCGGATGCTGATAGACATCGCCGCCGAGCCCGACGAGAGCCGGTATCGCGGCGACGGCGAGCAACGAGCCGGCGCGCGCGACCGCGTTGTTGATGCCGCTGGCGATGCCGGCGTGCCGCTCGGGGGCGGCACCGAGGACCGCGGCGGTCAGCGGCGCCACCAGGGTGGTGAGACCGCACGCGAAGACGAGCATCCCGGGGAAGACGCTGCTCCAGTACGGCGCCGGCGCGGCCACGCGCGACAGGAGGACCATGCCGACCGCGCAGAGGATCGGCCCGACGGACATCGGTACCCGCGGCCCGGTCCGCTGAGCGATGACGGCGACGCGGGCCGAGAAGAAGAGCATCATCGCGGCGATCGGGAGCGAGGCCAGTCCGGCCGCCGTCGGACCGTAGCCGGCGCTCATCTCCAGCTGGATCACCAGGAGGAACATGCCGGCGCCGAGGGCGCCGTACACGAGGAAGGTCATCAGGTTGGCGGCGGTGAAGATCGGCGACCGGAAGAGGTCGAGCGGGACCATCGCCGCCGGTCGCCGCTCCAGCGCGATGAATCCCACGCCCGCGAGTACCGCGAGGACGCCGGCCACGACGGCGGCCGCCGGATGGTCCCGCCAGGAGGTCAGCAGATAGGTCGATCCGGCGAGCGCGACCACACCCAGGACCGCGCCGCCGAGGTCGAAGGGGCGATGACTCTCGCTGTCGCGGCTCTCCGGAATCGCTCGTCCCAGCACGAGCACCAGGGCGCACAGCGGCACATTGATCGCAAAGATCCAGCGCCAGCCGCCGTGATCCAGCAGGAAACCGCCGACGAGCGGGCCCGCCGCCGTGGCGAGTCCCGAGACACCCGCCCAGCGGCCGATGGCCCAGGCGCGGTCCTCGGGGCGGAAGCTGGACTGCAGGATCGCCAGCGATCCCGGCGTCAGGAGCGCGGCGAAGACGCCCTGGACGACCCGGAGCAGGATCAGCTGCGTGGGGTTCTGGGCGGCCGCACACAGCGCACTGGCCACGCCGAAGCCGGCCACACCGACGAAATACACGCGGCGCCGGCCGAGTCGGTCACCGAGGTCGCCGCCGACGAGGATCAGCGAGGCGAGGGTGAGCATGTAGCCGTTCGTCACCCACTGGAGGTCCTGCAGGCTCGCGTGGAGACTGAGCCCCATCGACTTCACCGCGATGCTCACCACGGTGCCGTCGAGCAGCGCGATACCGGCGCCCAGGGTGACCGTGGCGAGCGTCAGCCGTCCCGCAGGTGAGTTCCTGGAGAGCAGCCTTCTCGACAGCGCTTCCTCCGCCACGCGAGGAAGCTATCAGGCACCCATGGCGTGGTAGCCGCCGTCGACGTGCACGATCTCGCCGGTCGTGGCCGGGAAGAAGTCCGAGAGCAGCGCCACGATCGATCGCGCGGTCGGCCCGGTGTCCGCGTTGTCCCAGCCCAGCGGGGATCGCTCCGACCAGTTGGCGTCGAGGTCCTCGAAGCCCGGGATCGCCTTCGCCGCAAGCGTCTTGAGCGGACCGGCGCTGACCAGGTTGACCCGGACGCCCTGCGGGCCGAGGTCGCGGGCCAGGTAGCGGGCACACGACTCGAGACCGGCCTTGGCCACGCCCATCCAGTCGTACGCCGGCCACGCCACGGTCGCGTCGAAGGTCAGTCCGATGACCGAGCCGCCCTCCGCCATCATCGGCAGGCAGGCCTTGCTCAGGCTCATCAGTGAGTACGCCGAGACCTGGACGGCCTGTGCCACGTCGGACCAGGGGCCCTCCATGAACTTGCCGCCGAGCAGGGTCTCGGGGTTGCCGTACGCGATGGAGTGCACGACGCCGTCGAGGTGGTCGACGTGCTCCTTGAGCAGCTCGGGAAGCCGGGCGAGGTGCTCCTCGTCCGTGACGTCGAGCTCGAGCACGACCGGCTCGACCGGG
Organism: Marmoricola sp.; assembly: GCA_030151765.1. Taxonomy (GTDB): domain Bacteria; phylum Actinomycetota; class Actinomycetes; order Propionibacteriales; family Nocardioidaceae; genus Marmoricola. The sequence continues at coordinate 8,014 of JASLCW010000385.1, read as the reverse complement.
AGCCGCTTGGCGATCCGCCGGGTGATGCCGAGGGCGCGGCCGAAGTTGGAGATGATCACCTCGGCGCCCTGCTCCTGCGCGACACGGGCGACGGCGAAGCCGATGGAGCTGTCCATCGTCACTCCGGCGACGAGGATCTTCTTGCCGGCGAGGATGCCGTTCCCGTTCGTGTTGACCTCAGCGATCTCAGCCATGTCAGTGCCCCATTCCCAGTCCGCCGTCGACCGGGATCAGCGCCCCGGTGACATATCCCGCGTTGTCCGATGCCAGCCAGGTGACCGCATCGGCGATCTCGGCCGTGGAGCCCATGCGCGACAGCGGGATCTGGTCGCGATAGGCCTGCTGCTGCTCCTCGGGGAGCACCGCCGTCATGTCGGTCTCGATGAAGCCGGGCGCGACCACGTTGCTGGTGATGCCCCGACTGCCCAGCTCGCGAGCGAGCGAGCGTGCCATGCCGATGAGTCCGGACTTGCTGGCCGCGTAGTTGACCTGGCCCGGCGAGCCGAGCATGCCGACGACGCTGGACACGAAGATGATGCGGCCCCGGCGCAGTCGCAGCATGCTCTTGGCGGCACGCTTGGCGACGCGGAAGCTGCCGGTGAGGTTGGTCGCGATGACCGCGTCCCAGTCGTCCTCGCTCATCCGGAGCAGCAGCGTGTCCCGGGTGATGCCCGCGTTGGCGACGACGACCTCGACGGGCCCGTGCGCCTTCTCGACCGCGTCGAAGGCGGCGTTCACGGAGTCGGGGTCGGTCAGCTCACACGCGACGGCGAGCGCACCTTCGGGTGCGTCACCGTTGCGGCTGGTCACCGCGACCTTGTCGCCCTGGGCGATGAAGGCCTCCGCGATCGCCCGTCCGATGCCCCGGTTGCCGCCTGTCACCAGTACCGATCTGCTCACGACGATCGACGCTAGTGATTACTCGGCGGTACGCCGAATCGAACCCGGCACGGCGCCGCGGAAGCCGCCTAGCCGCCGCAACCGACCGCCGGCGTCAACTGCGAGCGCGGTAGCGGGGCGGAGCGGAAGCCGCCACGGCGGGTGACTCGACGACGCTCCGGAGCGCAGCGCCGCTCGCGCCATCCAACTCAGTCGTCGAGGGGTGCGTCGTCCTCGAGGCGGAAGCCGACGCGCAGGCCTACCTGGAAGTGCTCGACCTGGCCGTCCTTGACCTGGCCGCGGACCTGGGTCATCTCGAACCAGTCGATGTGTCGCAGCGTGCTCGACGCGCGCTCGATGCCGTTGTGGATCGCCTTGTCGATGCTGTCCGGCGAGGTGCCGACGATCTCGGTGATCCGGTAGGTGCGGTTCGTCATGACCCCAGCCTGTCACAACGTGCTCAGCCACGTAGGCTGGACTGGTGGCCAGGACACGTCGTACCGAGGAAGCGCAGCGGATCACCACGGCACCCGCGGCGCCCGGGGACGAGCTGGCCCATCGGCAGCGGCGCTATGTCATCTCGATGACGATCCGCACCCTGTGCTTCATCGGTGCCGTCCTCGCGCGCGGCGTTCCGTGGCTGTGGCCGATCCTGGTCATCGCGGCCTTCGTGCTGCCCTACATCGCGGTCGTGATGGCCAACAGCGCCAGCCCGCGTCTCCCCGACGCGCCGCTCCGCGACCCGGCCAACGAGCGCAAGGAACTGAAGTGAGCGACGCCGTGCCGACGAACGACGGCATGATCTGCTCGGGCAAGGGCTGCACCGCGCCCGCCGAGTTCGAGCTGCGCTGGAACAACCCGAAGCTCCACACGCCCGAGCGGCGCAAGGTCTGGCTCGCCTGCGCCGAGCATCGCCAATCACTCAGCGACTTCTTGGCTGCCCGGCAGTTCCTGCGTGATGTCGTGCCGGTGACGCCCGATAGCCTTGCCACGTGAGATTCCTGCTGTCGCGACGCTGGGCTCTCTTCGCACTCTTCGTGGTGCTGGCCGCATGGGGCTCGTGGGCGCTGGGCCAGTGGCAGTTCCATCGACTGCAGGAGCGCCGTGCCGACAACCACCGGACGGCCGCCAATCTGCGTGAGCTCCCGGTGCCCATCGCCGACCTGCTCAAGGCGGGCACCAGCCCCGCGACGTCGTACGAGTGGCGGCGGGTGACCGTCACCGGCACGTACGACGACGCCAACACGGTCGTGCTGAAATACCAGACCAGCGACAACGGCGCGGCGGGGGTCGACGTGGTCACCCCCCTGCGCACCGCGGACGGCACAGCCGTGCTCGTCGATCGCGGCTGGATGGGGACCGAGAACTCCGGCAATGTCCGCCCCAAGCTGCCCGCAGCCACGACGGGTGAAGTGACCGTGACCGGCTACGTGCGCCGCGACGCGACCGGTGGTGCCACCGACGTGGCCGACCTGGCGACGCGAGCCATCTCGAGCCAGAAGATCGGCAAGGTACTGCCCTACCCGCTGTACGGCGGCTTCCTCGACCTGGCGGCGCAGTCGCCGCCGAGTTCGGACAACCTCACCGCCACCGACCTGCCCGACGACACCAGCGACGGACCGCACTTCTTCTACGGCCTCCAGTGGTGGTTCTTCGGCGTCCTGGCGGTCTTCGGCTTCTTCTACCTGATGTACGACGAGCGCCGGCAGCTGCGCGAGGCGCGCCGGTCAGAGGGCGCGGACCATCCCGCCGTCGACGGGGAGCATCGCCCCGGTGACGAAGGATGACGCGGGACTGAGCAGGAAGGCGGCCGCCCTGGCGAACTCGTCGGGCCGGCCGTAGCGGCCCAGCGGGATACCGGCGAGGGCTGCTGCCTTCGCGGCCGCCGCGTCGCCGGTCGATTCGTCGAGCTCGACCACACGGTCCGTCTCGACGCGACCCGGCAACAGCCCGTTCACCCGGATGCCCTCCGCTCCGAGCTCGTCGGCCAGGGTCTTGGCGGCCATCGCCAGCCCGGGCCGCAGGCCGTTCGAGACGGCGAGGTCGCCCAGCGGCGCGCGGACCGACGACGACAGCACGAAGGCGATCGAACCTCCGCCCCCTTGCCCCAGCAGGGCGCTCGCGACCGCACGCGCGATCCGGAGGCCGCCGAGGAAGACGCTCTCGAAGCTCGCCTGCCAGGTCTCGTCGGAGGTGCCCATCACGGAACCGGCCGGCGGCCCGCCGACGGAGATCAGCGCACCGTCGATCCGGCCGAAGGAGTCATGGGCGACGGAGAGCAGCAGGTCCTCGCTGCCCGGGATCGCGTTGTCGGCAACGACGCCGACGGCCGCGTCACCGAGCTCCGCCACGGCCGTCTCGAGCCGCTCTTCCGAGCGCCCGGAGAGGACCACACGGGCGCCCTCGGCCACGAGCAGGTCGGCGGTGGCGCGACCCAGGCCGCGGCCGCCGCCGGTCACGATGAACACCTTGCCGTCGAGTCCCAGGTCCATGCGATCAGCCTACGGCTGCGCGACTTCCTCCTGCTGCCTTTGCTCGGCGAGGAACTGGGTGCGGTAGAGATCGGCGTAGGTGCCACCGAGGGCGAGCAGGTCGCTGTGGCTGCCGCGCTCGGTGATGACGCCGTCCTCGACGACGAGGATCGTGGTCGCGTTGCGGACGGTCGACAACCGGTGCGCGATGACCAGCGAGGTGCGGCCCTCGAGTGCCTTGTCGAGAGCGATCTGCACCGCCTGCTCCGATTCGGAGTCGAGGTGTGCCGTCGCCTCGTCGAGTACGACGACGGCGGGCGCCTTGAGCAACAGCCGGGCGATCGCGAGTCGCTGCCGCTCGCCACCCGACAACCGGTGCCCGCGGTCCCCGACGACGGTGTCGAGGCCGTCCGGCAGCGAGCGCACCAGGCCGCTGATCTGGGCTGCCTCGAGTGCTGCCCAGATGTCCTCGTCGGTCGCATCGGGACGCGCGTAGCGCAGATTGCCCGCGATGGTGTCGTGGAACATGTGGGCGTCCTGCGTGACATAACCGACGACGTCCTCGAGGGATTGCAAGGTCACATCGCGTACGTCGACTCCCCCGACCCTGAGCGCACCGCCGGTCACGTCGTACAGGCGGGCGACCAGGTTGGTGATCGTGGTCTTGCCTGCACCCGAGGGCCCGACGAGCGCGATCATCTGACCGGGTTCGGCCGTGAACGTGATGTCCCGCAGCACCTGGCCGGAATCGCGGGACTCACCGCGAGCGACCAGCTCCAGGCTGGCCAGGCTGACCTCGTCGGCCCGCGGGTAGGTGAACTGCACGTGGTCGAACTCGAGGCGCGAGGCGGTCGTCGGCAGGACCACGGCGTCCGGCTTCTCCTGGACCGTCGACGGCAGGTCCAGGACCTCGAAGACCCGGTCGAAGCTGACCAGCGCGGTCATCACGTCGACCCGGACGTTGGAGAGTCCCTGGAGCGGCGCGAGCAGCCGCAGCAGCAGCGTCGCCATCGCGATCAGCGTTCCGGTCTTGAGGTGTCCGTTGATCACCATCCAGCCGCCGACGCCGTACACGAAGGCGGTCGCGAGCGAGGGGATCAAGGTCATCGCCGCCATGAAGACTCGGGAGACGAAGGAGATCCGGACGCCGAGGTCGCGGACCCGGCCGGCGATGGCGGCGTACTGGGCGTCCTCGGACTCGCGGCGGCCGAAGAGCTTGAGCAGCAGCGCGCCACCCACGTTGAAGCGCTCGGTCATCATGTTGCCGAGCTCGGCGTTGCCGTCCATCTGGTCGCGGGTCAGCGCACTGATCCGGGTGCCGACCCACTTGGAGGCGAGCAGCAGGAGCGGGAAGAGCAGCAGGCAGCCCAAGGTCACCTGCCAGCTCAGGATCGCCATCGTGACGCCGACGACGACCACGCTGACGACATTGGAGACGGTGCTCGACAGGGTCGAGCTGAAGGCCGCCTGCGCGCCGATCACGTCGTTGTTGAGGCGGGAGACGAGGGCGCCGGTCTGGGTGCGTGTGAAGAAGGCCATCGACATCCGCTGGACGTGGCCGAAGACCTGCGTGCGCAGGTCGTAGATGAGCCCCTCACCGATCCGCGACGACATGTAGCCCGCGACGACGCCGATGCCGGCGTCCACGATCGAGGTGACCGCCATCGCGATCGCCAGCCAGACCACGACGGCGACCCGGCTCTGCGTGATGCCGTCGTCGATCAGGTGCTGGATCAGCAGCGGATTCACCACCACGATGGCCGCGTCGAAGACGATCACCGCCAGGAAGGCGGAGATCAGTCGCCGGTGCGGCTTCGCGAAGCTCAGCACCCGGCGCAGGGTGGCCCGGCTGATGCCCTTCTCGATCACCGACCGGTCGCGTCGCATCGATCTCATGGACCGCATGGCCGACATATTGCTCAAGGCGTCTCCTCACACACGTGCCGTGGCAACGCTGATCGAGGCCGGGGCATTCCGCACGGCCGGCTCAGGCGAGCTCGATGAGGTCGGCGTAGTCGGCCGACCAGAGGTCCTCGACGCCGTCGGGGAGGATCAGCACCCGGTCCGGTTCGAGGGCGTGTACGGCGCCCTCGTCGTGGGTGACCAGGACGATCGCGCCCTCGTAGCTGCGGATCGCATTGAGCACCTCCTCACGCGAGGCCGGGTCGAGGTTGTTCGTCGGCTCGTCGAGCAGCAGCACATTGGCGGCCGAGACGACCAGGATGGCCAGTGCGAGACGGGTCTTCTCGCCGCCGGACAGCACCCCAGCCGGCTTGTTGGCGTCGTCGCCGGAGAAGAGGAAGGAGCCGAGGACCGAGCGCGCCTCGGTATCGGTGAGCTGCGGCGCCGCCGAGTGCATGTTCTGCAGGACGGTCCGCTCCGTGTCGAGCGTCTCGTGCTCCTGCGCGTAGTAGCCGACCTTCAGCCCGTGGCCCGGTACGACGTGTCCCGTGTCCGCCTGGTCGACCCCGGCCAGGATCCGCAGCAGCGTCGTCTTGCCGGCACCGTTGAGCCCGAGGATGACGACGCGATTGCCGCGGTCGATGGCGAGGTCGACGTCGGTGAACACCTCCAGCGAGCCGTAGGACTTCGAGAGCTCGGTGGCGGTGAGGGGCGTCTTGCCGCACGGAGCGGGCTTCGGGAAGGCGATCCGCGCCACCCGGTCGCTACGACGCTCGGTCTCGACGCCGGCGAGCATCTTCTCAGCCCGCTTGATCATCGACTGGGCGGCCTGGGCCTTGGTCGCCTTGGCGCGCATCTTGTCCGCCTGGTCGAGGAGCGTCTGGGCCTTCCGCTCGGCGTTCTGCCGCTCCCGCTTCCGGCGACGCTCGTCGGTCTCGCGCTGCGTCAGGTAGGCCTTCCAGCCCATGTTGTAGATGTCGATGACCGCACGATTGGCGTCGAGGTGCAGCACCTTGTTGACGCATGCCTCGAGCAGTTCGACATCGTGGCTGATCACCACGAGGCCGCCCTTGTGGGTGCGCAGGAATTCGCGCAGCCAGCCGACGGAGTCGGCATCGAGGTGGTTCGTCGGCTCGTCCAGGAGCAGCGTCTCGGCTCCGGAGAAGAGGATCCGGGCGAGTTCGACGCGGCGCCTCTGGCCGCCCGACAGCGTCTTGACCTGCTGGCCGAGCAACCGGTCGGCGATGCCGAGGCTGGCGGCGATCTGGGCGGCCTCGGCCTCGGCGGCGTACCCGCCGGCGGCGTGCAGGTCCGCGTCCGCGTTGGCGTAGCGGCGCATCGCCTTCTCCGCGACGTCCGGGTCGGGGTCGCCCATCAGTGCCTCAGCGGAGCGCAGCCGCTTCATCACGTCGTCCAGGCCGCGGGCACCGAGGATGCGATCCCGCACCAGGACCTCGGGATCGCCGGTGCGCGGGTCCTGCGGCAGATAGCCGATGCTGCCCGAACGCTGGACACTTCCTCCCGCCGGGAGGGTTTCACCGGCGAGAATCCGGGTCATCGTTGTCTTGCCGGCGCCGTTGCGGCCCACGAGCCCGATGCGGTCGCCGGCGCCGACGCGAAACGAGACGTTCTCCATCAACAGCCGGGCGCCCGCACGTACCTCGAGCTGTTGAACGGTGATCACAGGGCCAAGAGCCTAACGGCGAGACCAGACGAGAGGTCAGGCGGATGCGCTTCAACCCCAAGGCGAGTGCCGACGAAGGACAGGTCGAGAGCCGTTCGGGCGGCTCCGGAGGCGGGCTGGGACTGCCGATCCCCTCCGGAGGTGGCGGTCGTCTCGGCGCCGGCGGCCTCATCGTGGTGATCGTGTACGTCGCCTTCCAGTTGCTCTCCGGCAACTCGATCGTGCCCGGCATGAGCGACGACTCCGCCTCGACGACCACCTCCTCGGAGCAGTGCACCGGTGCGATGGCGAACAAGGACCTCGACTGCGGCATCGACCTCTTCACGACCTCGATCCAGGACTACTGGGAGAAGGCACTGCCGGAGCAGCGCTCGATGCAGTACCAGCCGATCGTCACGGTCAAGTACTCCGGACAGACCTCGTCGGGGTGCGGCACCGCGCAGAGCGCGATGGGGCCCTTCTACTGCCCCGTCGACAAGAAGGTCTACATCGACCGGTCCTTCATGAGGGACATGCTCGAGGGCCAGCTCGGGGCCAAGGGCGGTCCCTTCGCCCTCGGCTACGTGGTCGCCCACGAGTACGGCCATCACATCGAGGACCAGCTCGGGATCCTGGGCCGGATGCAGTCGCGGCAGGGCGCCACCAGCGACTCGGTCAAGGTCGAGCTGATGGCCGACTGCTTGGCCGGCGCCTGGGCAAAGAACGCCACCACGACCCAGGACACCAGCGGCAATGTGATCATCGAGGACCTGACGCGCGACGACGTCGCTCGTGCCATCGACGCCGCGCAGGCGGTCGGCGACGACCGGATCCAGCAGGAGTCGGGTGGCCGGGTCGATCGCGAGGCCTGGACCCACGGCTCCAGTGCCGAGCGGGTGCACTGGTTCGACATCGGCATGCAGCGCGGCACGATCGCGGCCTGTCACACCTTCAAGGCGAGCTCGCTCGACTGAGCGGCCTCTCCCGGCTCACGGGTCGCCGAACACACGGATTAGGCACCGATCACCCAGAGTTCTGTGTGATCGGTGGGTGAGGTGTGTGATCGGTACGCCCGGCTTGGTGACAGGCGTCCCGTGGG
>JASLCW010000375.1 GCA_030151765.1 Marmoricola sp. | reverse complement strand
GTCCGGAAGGTGACCCCGAAACCCGCGATCGGGTCCCAGAGTTGTTCCTTGAGCGTCGGCATCGCGTCAGTCCTCCAGCCGGGGCATCGGGGGTACCGGATATCCACCGGCGAAGGCGTCGAAGGGCGCCTGCGCGGTGGTGGTGGCCGCTTCCTCACGCCGCACCCGGGCCTTGTGGGTGCGGTCGTCGACGACGCCGAGGACCACCACGAGGACGGCGAGTACGACGATGGCGGCGTACAGGTAGTTGCGGTCGAAGCCGCCGTTGAGGCTGGCCGCACGGATGCCCGCGACCGCGACGATCCAGACCAGCGAGATCGGGATCAGGCGCTTCCAGCCGAAGGCCATGAACTGGTCGTAGCGCAGGCGGGGCAGGGTGCCGCGCAGCCAGATGAAGAAGAAGATGAAGGCGAGCACCTTGCCCATGAACCACAGCAGCGGCCAGTAGCCGTGGTTGGCGCCGGCCCAGAAGGTGTCGATCCAGAAGGGCGCGTGCCAGCCGCCGAGGAAGAGCGTCGTCGCCAGTGCCGAGACGGTCGCCATGTTGACGTATTCGGCCAGGAAGAAGAGAGCGAACTTAAGCGAGGAGTACTCGGTGTGGAAGCCGCCGACGAGTTCGCCTTCGGCCTCGGGGAGGTCGAACGGGGCACGGTTGGTCTCACCGATCATCGCGATGACATAGATGATGAAGGAGGGCAGCAGGATCACGCCGTACCAGGTGGAGTCCTGCGCGGCCACGATCTGCGAGGTCGACATCGAGCCCGAGTAGAGGAAGACCGCGACGAGTGCGAGGCCCATCGCGACCTCGTACGAGATCATCTGCGCGCTGGAGCGCAGGCCGCCGAGGAGCGAGTACGTCGAACCGGACGACCAGCCGCCGAGGACGATGCCGTAGATGCCGATCGAGGCGATCGCCATCACGAAGATCACCGCTACCGGCATGTCGGTGAGCTGCAAGGGCGTTCGGTGCCCGAAGAGACTGACCTCGGGGCCGAAGGGGATCACCGCGAAGGTGACGAAGGCGGGGATCACCACGATGACCGGGGCGAGCAGGTAGACGGCCTTGTCCGCCGCCGTCGGGATGATGTCCTCCTTCAGCGCCAGCTTCACGCCGTCGGCGAGACTCTGCAGCAGGCCGAAGGGGCCGTTGACGTTGGGGCCGATGCGGTGCTGCATCCGGGCGACGACACGGCGCTCGAACCAGATGTTGAAGAGCGTCAACAGCACCAGGAGCACGAAGATCAGCAGGGTCTTGACCACGATCACCCAGAGCGGGTCGTGGCCGAAGCCCGGCAGCTTCGCGCTGGCGGTCAGCAGGTTCATCACTGTCCTCCCTCGTGGGTGAGGAGTCCGATGGAGACGGCACTGCCGGACGGACCGACCAGGTCACGCACGGACGCGCCCGGTGCGGTGGCAGGGGCCCAGACGACGCCCTCGGCGAGATCGGCGATCCCGATCGGCAGCCGGAGCGATCCGCGCGGTCCGGTGAGGACGACCTCGTCGCCCTCCGCGATGCCGAGGCCGTCGAGCAGCGACCGCGCCGCGAGTACGACGGGCCGACGGGCGGTCTCACGCAGGTACTTCTCGCCGTCCTGCATGCGGCCGTCGTCCAGTGATTGCTTCCAGGAGGCGAGCACGAGTGGCGGACGAAGTCCGCTACTCGTGACCGAGCCGGCAGTCTCGATGCGGGGTCGAACTCCATCCCATGGGCCGACACTGACCATCTCCGCGAAGGCCTGCTCCGGCGTACGGAATCCGAGCGGTCGGCCGAGTTCCTCGGCGATACCCGCCAGGACCCGCAGGTCGGGGATCGAGGCCGGGTTGTGCATCGCGGCCTCGAAGGGACGCACACGCCCCTCCCAGTTGACGAAGGTGCCCTTGCGATCGGTGGTCGGCGCCACCGGGAAGACCACGTCCGCGACCTCGGTGACCGCCGATTCGCGCAGCTCCAGCGAGACCACGAATGCCTTCTGGAGCGCGGCCCTCGCGGCCGCAGGGTCGGGCAGGTCGGCCGGGTCGACACCGGCGACGACGAGAGCGCCGATCTCACCGCTGGCAGCGGCGGCGATGATCTGGCCGGTGTTGCGACCGGTATCGGCCGGCAGCTCGGAGACCCCCCACGCGGCGGCGATGTCGACGCGCGCGGTCGGCTCCGCGACCGGGCGGCCACCGGGATAGAGGTGCGGCAGCGCGCCGGTCTCGACGGCGCCGCGGTCGCCCGCGCGCCTCGGGATCCAGGCGAGCTTCGCTCCGGTCGAGCCGGCGAGGCCGGCGACCGCGGTCAGCAGACCGGGCTGCTCGACGGCACGCTCGCCGACCAGGATCACGGATGCTCCGTCGAGCGGGAGCTCCTGCGAGGCGGCGAGTCCGGCCACGATCGCGGCCTCGTCGCCGGGCCTGGCCGGGATCAGGCCGCCGTTGAGCTTGCGCAGACCGCGGGAGGTGAAGGGCGCCACCGACCACACGGCGGTCGTGCCGGACCGGGTCGCCTTGCGCAGCCGGAGGAAGATCGCCCCGGCCTCGTCCTCGGGCTCGAAGGCGACCAGCAGGACGTGCGCGGCCGACTCGAGGTCGGCGTACGAGACGGACTGGCACAGCGCCACCTCGGCGGCGAGGAAGGCCTCCTCCTCGTCGGAGTGCGCACGGGCACGGAAGTCGATGTCATTGGTGCCGAGGCTGACCCGGGCGAACTTGGAGTAGGCATAGCTGTCCTCGGCGGTCAGCCGACCACCGGTCAGTACGCCGGCCGCACCTGCCGCCTGGAGTCCCCGGGCCGCGACCGCGAAAGCCTCGGGCCACGACGCGGCCACGAGCTCGCCGGACTCGGCATCGCGGACGAGCGGATGGGTCAGCCGGTCGGACTGCCGCGCATAGGTGAAGGCGAAGCGGTCCTTGTCGGTGATCCACTCCTCGTTGACGTCGGGGTCGTTGCCGGCCAGGCGGCGCATCACCTTGCCGCGGCGGTGGTCGATCCGGATCGCCGAACCGCAGGCGTCGTGCTCGGCGATCGAGGGCGAGGAGACCAGGTCGAAGGGCCGCGAGCGGAAGCGATAGTCGGCCGAGGTGAGCGCTCCCACCGGGCAGATCTGGATGGTGTTGCCGGAGAAGTAGGAGTCGAAGGGCTGGCCTTCACCGGTCAGGTTGCCCTCGGCGTCCTCGAAGCCGGACACCTCCGGGTCGAAGGTGCCGACCTGCTGCAGGGCACCGCGCTCGATCAGGGCGATGAAGGGATCACCCGCGATCTGCTCGGAGAAACGGGTGCAGCGAGCACACAGCACGCAACGCTCGCGGTCGAGGAGCACCTGCGCGGAGATGTTGATCGGCTTGGGGTAGACCCGCTTCACGCCACCGGACTCGGCGAAACGCGACTCACCGCGGCCATTGCTCATCGCCTGGTTCTGCAGGGGGCACTCGCCACCCTTGTCACAGACCGGGCAGTCGAGCGGGTGGTTGATCAGCAGGAATTCCATGATCCCCTGCTGGGCCTTGTCCGCGACCGGCGACGTGGCCTGGGTGTTGATCACCATGCCGTCCGCGACCGGGAAGGTGCACGAGGCCTGCGGCTTCGGCATCGGCCGTCCGTTGCCCGCATCGGGTACGTCGACCAGGCACTGCCGGCAGGCACCGACCGGCTCGAGCAGCGGGTGGTCGCAGAACCGCGGGATCTGGACGCCGATCATCTCGGCTGCACGGATCGCCAGTGTGTTGGGCGGCACCTGCACCTCGATGCCGTCGATGGTGACGGTGACCAGGTTCGTCTTTTCCGGCGTAGTCGTCATGCCGTGACTCCCTTTCGGGCGAAGACCGTCGAGGCGCTCGGATCGAAGGGACAGCCGCCCTGCTCGAGGTGAGCGAGGTACTCGTCGCGGAAGTGCTTGATCGACGAGGTGATCGGCGAGGTGGCGCCGTCGCCGAGTGCACAGAAGGCGCGGCCGAGGATGTTGTCGCACTGGTCGAGCAGCAGGTCGAGATCCGCCTCGTTGCCCTGGCCCGCCTCGAGACGGGCCAGCGTCTGGGCGAGCCACCAGGTGCCCTCACGACACGGCGTGCACTTGCCGCAGGACTCGTGCTTGTAGAACTCGGTCCACCGCAGCACCGCGCGTACGACGCACGTGGTGTCGTCGAAGATCTGCAGCGCACGCGTGCCGAGCATCGAGCCTGCCGCGCCGATGCTCTCGAAGTCCAGCGGTACGTCGAGCTGCTCGGCGGTGAAGAGCGGGGTGCTGGAGCCACCGGGGGTCCAGAACTTCAGTTCGTGGCCGTCTCGGATGCCGCCGGCCAGGTCGATCAGCTGCCGGAGGGTGATGCCGAGGGGGGCTTCGTACTGACCCGGCTTCTGCACATGGCCGGAGAGGCTGAAGATGCCGAAGCCCTGCGACTTCTCGGTACCCATCGAGGCGAACCAGGCCGCGCCCCTGTCGATGATGCTCGGCACCGAGGCGATCGACTCGGCATTGTTGATGACGGTCGGGCTGGCGTAGAGGCCGGCGACCGCGGGGAAGGGCGGGCGCAGCCGGGGCTGGCCGCGGCGGCCCTCGAGGGAGTCGAGGAGCGCGGTCTCCTCACCGCAGATGTAGGCACCGGCACCGGCGTGGACGACCAGATCGAGGTCGTAGCCGGATCCGTGGATGTTCTTCCCGAGGTGTCCGGCCTCGTAGGCCTCGCGGACCGCATTCTGCAACCGGCGTACGACGTGCAGGACCTCTCCGCGGACGTAGATGAAGGCCGTGTGCGCGCGGATCGCGTAGGAGCTGATGATCACGCCCTCGACGAGGGTGTGCGGGCTGGCCATCATCAGCGGGATGTCCTTGCAGGTGCCCGGCTCCGACTCGTCGGCATTGACGACGAGGTACTTCGGATTGGGGTTGTCCTGCGGGATGAAGCTCCACTTCATGCCCGTCGGGAAGCCGGCGCCGCCGCGACCGCGCAGGTTGGCCTCCTTCACGGCCTCGATGACCGCGTCCTGGTTCATCGCCAGGGCCTTGTCGAGCGCGCGATAGCCGCCGCGGGCGGCGTACGAGGAGAGGGTCCAGGCGCGTTCGGCATCCCAGTTGTCGGTGAGAACCGGCGTCAACGTGTCCGTCATTTGCTCTCCCCCTCCGGTGCCGCCCAGCCCTGCTCACGGGCGATCTCGAGTCCGACCAGCGAGGCCGGTCCGGCCGCGGGGCCTTCGTCGGCGAGACCGTCGGGGAAGCCGGCGAGCACCCGCTCGGCCTCCTGCCACGTGACGATCCGGGGCCCGCGAGTGGAGTGGACCTCCTTGCCGGCGCGCAGGTCGTCGACCAGCTCGCGCGCGCGGACTCGGGGGTCTGGTTGTCCATGAACTCCCAGTTGACCATCATCACCGGCGCGTAGTCGCAGGCCGCATTGCACTCGATGTGCTCGAGCGAGACGGTCGCCTTGTCGCCCTCGCGGCGAGGGGCGGTCTCGTCGTTGCCGACCTCGAGATGTTCCTTCAGGCACGAGAAGATCTCGTCGCCGCCCATCACCGCACACAGCGTGTTGGTGCAGACGCCCACGTGGAAGTCGCCGACCGGGCGGCGCTTGTACATCGTGTAGAAGGTGGCCACACCGCTGACCTCGGCGGCACTGATCCCGAGGATCTCGGCGCAGACCTCGACGCCCGCGGCCGTGATCATGCCCTCGTGGGACTGCACCAGGTGCAGCATCGGCAGCAGCCCGGACCGCGCCTGCGGATAGCGGCCGGCGATCTCGCGAAGCTCGGCCTCGTACGCGACAGTCACCTGTCGACACCTCCCATGACGGGGTCGATGCTGGCGATGGCGACGATGACGTCGGCCACCTGGCCGCCTTCACTCATCACGCTCGTCGCCTGCAGGTTGGTGAACGAGGGATCGCGGAAGTGCACGCGATAGGGCCGAGTGCCGCCGTCGGAGACGACGTGTGCGCCCAGCTCGCCACGAGGCGACTCGATCGGCACATAGGCCTGGCCCGCCGGGACCCGGAAGCCCTCGGTGACCAGCTTGAAGTGATGGATCAGCGCCTCCATCGACTCACCCATGATGTGCTTGATGTGGTCGAGGCTGTTGCCCATGCCGTCGGTGCCGATGGCCAGCTGACTCGGCCAGGCGATCTTCTGGTCGGCGACCATCACGGGCGCACCGTCGAGGCCGGCGAGCCGGTCGACGCACTGCTCGACGATGCGCAGCGACTGCCACATCTCCTCGAGCCGGATCCGGAAACGGCCGTAGGCATCGCTGGTGTCCCAGGTGACCACGTCGAAGTCGTA
>JASLCW010000373.1 GCA_030151765.1 Marmoricola sp. | reverse complement strand
CGCTCGACATCGACGCCTCCGAGAAGGCCGCCCGCTTCGTGCGCACCTGCGACGCCTTCAACATCCCGGTGCTCACCTTCGTCGACGTACCCGGCTTCCTCCCGGGTACCGACCAGGAGTGGAACGGCATCATCCGCCGCGGCGCCAAGCTGATCTACGCGTACGCCGAGGCCACCGTCCCGCTGGTCACGATCATCACCCGCAAGGCCTACGGCGGTGCCTACGACGTCATGGGCTCCAAGCACCTCGGCGCCGACATCAACCTGGCCTGGCCGACCGCCCAGATCGCGGTCATGGGCGCCCAGGGTGCCGCCAACATCGTCCACCGCCGCACCCTCGCCGCGGTCGAGGCCGAGGGCGGTGACGTGGAGGCGCGTCGTGCCGAGCTGATCCAGGAATACGAGGACACCCTCGCCAATCCCTATATCGCGGCCGAGCGCGGCTACGTGGATGCGGTCATCGCGCCCCACGAGACCCGCGTCGAGGTCGTCAAGGCGCTGCGCCTGCTGGCCACCAAGCGCGAGACGCTGCCGGCCAAGAAGCACGGGAACATCCCGCTGTGACGGGCGAAGCCCCGACGCCGGAGCCCCAGGCTCCCGTACTGCGCGTACTCACCCCCGACGCGACGCCGGAGCAGGTCGCCGCGCTGGTCGCGGTCTTCTCCGCGATGGGCAGCGGTGCCGCGCCGGCACCCAAGCGCCGTAACGAGTGGGCCTCGCTGGAGCGCCGGGTGCGCACCATCCCGGCGCATGGCCGGGGTGCCTGGAAGGCCAGCGGCCTCCCCCGTTAGGCAGCGAGTTCGAGAACCCTCAGGCCGTCGAACTTGCGGAAGTCGCGGTCGAAGGTGACCACTGTCGCGCCGTATACCGAGGCGCAGGCAGCGATGTAGGTGTCGCTGACGAGATCGCCCTTCACCGCTGCGGCTCGAGCCAATGCGGTGAAGTGTCCCTGCGTGCGGGGGTCGGTGACGAATCGCAGGTGGAGAGGTTGCGCCGTCAGCGCTTCGACGAAGGACAGGGCCTCCTCGAGCGTGGCGGGCACGGCGAAGATGCGCCTGTTCGTCACGGTCCGGATGAAACCGAGCCACACGACCTCGGCGACGGTGAAGGGCTGGCCGGCGCGCAGCGCCCCCTCCCACCACTCCCGAGCCGCGCGGTGCGCAGGATGCTCGGGGCGATAGAGCGCGACCAGCACGTTCACGTCGGGGAGATTCACGAGCGACCCGCCACCTGCGCGCGCAGCGTCGCCTCCTCCTCGGCGTACATCAGTTCATGCAGCGACGCATTGCTGCCCAGATCCACGCCCGGCTGGAGACCGCCGCCCGCGTGGACAGGAAGCGGCGGTCCTTGAACAGACCGCTCCTCCACCCACGAGAAGTAGACCTGCAAGGCCGCTTCAATGACGCCGCCGAGGGTCTTGCGATCCGATTCGGCGCGCACGCGTGCCGTGTTCAGGAGCCCATCGTCGATCGCCACCGTCGTACGCATGTGATGACCATAGCATCAGCCCTCGCGCATCACCTGCATCATCTGGGAATGCTGGCAGCGGAGGCGCGTCTATCCCGGCCCGCGCAGAGCCGCGCGGATAGCCTCACTGCGTGTCCGGTACGCCGCCCCGCCTCGTCCTTGCCTCGCAGTCCCCTGCCCGCCTGAAGACGCTGCAGGCAGCCGGCCTCCGACCGGAGGTGAAGGTCAGCGGAGTCGACGAGGACCGGATCGAGGAGACCCTTCCGAGCGAGATCGCGCTGAAGCTCGCGCGTCTCAAGGCGGTGGCGGTCGCGGCCGAGTGCCCGCGCTCGCTGGTGATCGGCTGCGACTCGGTCCTCGAGTTCGAGGGTGAGGCGCTGGGCAAGCCGGCCGACGCTGCGGACGTACTCCAGCGCTGGCAGCGGATGCGCGGCAAGACCGGCGTCCTGCACACCGGCCACTGCGTGATCGACACCCAGCGCGATGTCTGGGTGACCCGCGGCGCCGCCACCCAGGTCCGTTTCGCGAAGGTCTCCGATGAGGAGATCAATGCGTACATCGCCACCGGCGAGCCGCTGCACGTCGCCGGCGCATTCACTCTCGACGGGCGCGGCGGTGCCTTCGTCTCCGGCATCACCGGCGATCCCCACAACGTCGTCGGGATCAGCCTCCCCCTGGTCCGGCTGATGCTCGACGAGCTCGGCTACGTCTGGACCGACTTCTGGAAGCGCGACGTCTAGGACGACCGAATCCCCTGGTTCAGGCGGTGGTTGGTCTTCTCGCCGCAGCCCGGTGCGTCACTCCTGTCACATGAGTGGCGCCAATTCACAACATCCGTTGTGTTTTCCCCGATTGCGATACGTGAGGGTCGCAGCAGGGGCGGTTCCACGACTCTCACGCATCGCAACTGCTGGTCAGCCGAAGCAGCGCCCTGCGTCTGACCGAATCAGCGGATTTCAGCTACTCCACCGGCAGGCCGAGTCCCCGCGCGATCAGCATCCGCTGCACCTCCGAGGTGCCCTCGCCGATCTCGAGGATCTTCGCGTCCCGGTAGAAGCGGGCGACGGGGTACTCCTCCATGAAGCCGTAGCCGCCGAAGACCTGGGTGGCGACCCGGGTGGCGGTCACCGCCGACTCGGTGGCATAGAGCTTGGCGATCGAGGCGGCCTTCTTGAACTCGGCCACGCCGGGCCCGCCGGGCTGGTCCATCGCGTCCTTCATCGCGGCCGCCTTGTAGGTGAGCAGGCGCGAGGCCTGGAGCATCACCTCGAGGTCGGCGATCTGGAAGGCGACACCCTGCTTGCGGCCGATCGGACCGCCCATCGTCTGGCGCTCGCCGGCGTACCGGAGGCACTCGTCGACGCATGCCTGGATCAGCCCGACGGCGAGGGCGGCGATGGCCACGCGGCCGTCGTCCAGGGTGGCCAGGAACTGCGCGAAGCCGCGACCGCGCTCGCCGAGGAGATTCGCCTCGGGGACCCGGGCGTCGTCGAAGGTGAGCGGGTGGGTGTCGGAGCTGTGCCAGCCGAGCTTGTCGTACGCCGGCTCGACGATGAAGCCGGGCGTCCCCGAGGGGATCATGATCGCGGAGATCTCGGCCCGGCCGTCCTCGCGGGCGCCGGTGCGGGCCGTGACGGTGACGACCGAGGTGATCTCCGAGCCCGAGTTGGTGATGAACTGCTTGCTGCCGTTGACGACCCACTCACCGTCGGCCAGCTCCGCACGCGTGCGGGTGGCGCCGGCATCGGAGCCGGCCCCGGGCTCGGTCAGGCCGAAGCCGGCCAGCCGGCGGCCGCTGACCAGGTCGGGCAGCCACTGCTGCTTCTGCTCCTCCGAGCCGAAGGTCAGGATCGGGTTGATGCCGAGACCGACCGCGGCCTCGAGGGTCACACCCATCGACTGGTCGACCCGGCCGATCTCCTCGATCGCGACGCACAGACTGGTGAAGTCGCCGTCGGCGCCGCCGTACTCCTCGGGCGCGGTGAGCCCCATCAGGCCGAGCTCACCCATCTTCTGGACGATCTCGACCGGGAAATGGTGCTCCCGGTCCCACTGCGCGATGTGGGGGGCGATCTCCTTCTCGGCGAAATCGCGTACGACGGCGCGGAACTGCTCGTGCTCGGCGGACAACTCGAAGCTCATGGGAACCATGATGCCACGGAAGTTAGCGAACGTTAACCAGCTAGTGTCAGGCGCATGTTCAAGGCCATGCTCGCCCTGCATCTGCTCACCGCCGTCTTCGCCGTCGGCCCGCTCGTCGGTGCCGCGACGACCGCGTCCCGCGGCCTGCGCAAGGCCGACGCCGCTGCCACCGGCAGCGCCGCCCGGACGCTCACGATCTACGGTTACGCGTCGGTCGCGGTGGTCATCTTCGGCTTCGGCCTGATGTCCTCGAAGGCGCCCTGGGACAAGTCGAAGCACGTCGCCGAGTTCGGCGATCCCTTCATCTGGATCTCGCTGATCCTGTGGCTGGTCACCCTGGGGCTGCTCTTCGGCCTCGTCGTACCGGCTCTCAAGCAGGCCACCACC
The DNA here is from genome assembly GCA_030151765.1 of Marmoricola sp. Taxonomy (GTDB): domain Bacteria; phylum Actinomycetota; class Actinomycetes; order Propionibacteriales; family Nocardioidaceae; genus Marmoricola. The sequence goes on along the minus strand of JASLCW010000373.1, from coordinate 587 downwards.
GCGCTGAGCGGAGCGTCCTCGGGCGAGAGCACCTCGGTCGACCACCTCACCGGCCGGGTCGCCGCGGGCGGCGGCATCATCGGCCTGATCTACCTGGCCATCATCGTGCTGATGGTCTACCAGCCGGGCAGCTGAGCACGGCCGGGTGAGACCCGGAATTCCGCGATCCGGCTTCGCCTCTAGACTCCGGATGATCGAGTTTTTGCCATGCGAAGGAGCCGACGTGCCCGACATCTTGCCCCTGCAGAAGGTCCTGATCGCCAATCGCGGTGAGATCGCGGTGCGTGTGATCCGTGCCTGCAAGGACGCGGGCATCGGCTCGGTGGCCGTGTACGCCGAACCCGACCGTGACGCCCTCTTCGTGCGACTGGCCGACGAGGCCTATTCGCTCAACGGCGCGACCCCGGCGGACTCGTACCTCGACATCGAGAAGATCATCGCCGCGGCCAAGGAGTCGGGTGCCGACTCGGTCCACCCCGGCTACGGCTTCCTCGCCGAGAACGCGCACTTCGCCCAGGCGGTCATCGACGCCGGGCTGATCTGGATCGGCCCCTCCCCCGAGGCCATCGACGGCCTCGGCGACAAGG
>JASLCW010000368.1 GCA_030151765.1 Marmoricola sp. | reverse complement strand
GTCCTCGACCGGCGGCGTGGTCACCTACAACGGCAAGATGGTGGAGAACCTCCACGTCGAGTCGGCCCGCCGCACCCTGGCGATCGCCGACGCGATCGCCGCCCTGGCCTGAGTCGGTCCACGGCTGAGTCGCTCCCGAGGGGGCAGCCTGCGGGCGCGTAGGGTCGGGCATATGCGCCTTCCCCGACTCGCGCCCGCGGTCTGCCTTGCCGTGCTCGCCCTGACCGCCACCGCGTGTGGCGGCTCGACACCGACTTCCTCCGCGCCGACCACCCCGCCCGCGACGAGCGCACCGGCCACGATGCCGGCCACGCAGGCGCCGAGCGCGCAACCGTCACCGACCCAGGCCACCGTCACCCCCACGCAGGCGCCTGCGTCCGCCACGACGGCACCGAGCGCGACCGCGCCGGCGGCGCCCGGATCCTCCGTCGACCTGACCGCCAAGTCGCTGACCGGGATCCAGAGCCCGTCCGGGCACATCGCCTGCCTGCTGACCGACGACCCGGTGGCCGCGCGTTGCGATGTCCAGAACGCACACTGGTCGGCGCCGAAACCGGCGCGCTGCACGATGGCCTACGGCGACTCCGCCGAGGTCGGCACCCGCAAGGCGGACCTCACCTGCCACAGCGACACCGTCTTCGGTGCGCCGGACCTGGTCACGCTGCCCTATGGCCAGAGCGCGAAGTACCACGACCTCTACTGCACCTCCCGCACGACCGGCATCACCTGCTGGAATGCCCTGGGGCACGGCTTCACGGTCTCCCGGGAGAGCTACAAGCTCTTCTGAGGAGGTTCATAGAGCCGCCGGCGCCGGAGCCATGTCCTCGTCGGGCTCGTTGAGGATCTCCTGGACCCGCTCGGGAGGAAGCTGGCAGTACCAGGCCGCACCGAGGACGACGATCGTCAGGATGACATTCGCGAGGATGCCACCGTTGAAGCCGTACCAGTCGGCCTGCCCCGCCTCGACCTTGCCGTCGACGCCCGAGTAGCTGCCGAGATAGCTGGCCAGGGTGATGCCGGCGAACCAGAGCAGGACCCACCAGCCGTGTCTGAAGTCGAGTTGCGGGGCGCGCTTGTTCGTGTCCGTGAACTGGAAGATCACCAGGAAGACATAGCCGATCAGCACCGCGATCATCATCTTCCAGACCTGGTCCCAGCCGGCCCAGTACATGATCAGGTTGGTCGACAGCAGCGCCAACGGTGCGATCAACCAGGCACCCGCCTGCCGGTAGGGGCGCTCCTGGTCGGGGATCTGCTTGCGGAAGGTGAGCAGCGCGATCGCGCCGCTGCCGAAGGAGAGCACGGTCAGTGAGGTCACGACGGACACCAGTGCCTGCCAGCTCGGGAAGGGGAGGAAGAAGATGCAGCCCACGATCCACGCCAGGATCAGGCTGGGCACCGGGACGCCGTTGTCGTTGACCTTCGCCAGGATCGCCGGCGCATTGCGATTACGGCTCATCGCATACGACATGCGGGCGGTGACACTCGTGTAGATCAGGCCGGTGTCTCCCGGCGAGATGAAGGCATCGGCGTACAGGAGTCCGGCCAGCCAGCTCATCCCCAGCACCGTCGCGAGCGTCGCCAGGGGACTGAAGTTGCCCGCATCGCTGCCGGTCTGGATCAGGCTGCCGACGTCGTGCCAGCCGTGCAGGGCGAGCTTGTCCGGATCCTGCGCGGCGATGAAGGCGATCTGCAGCAGGATGTAGAGGACACCGCAGATGAAGACCGAGCCGACCAGTGTGAGCGGGACATTCTTCTTCGGGTTGTCGGTCTCACCTGCCAGCTCGATCCCCTGGCGCCAGCCCAGGAAGGAGAAGGCGATGCCGGTGGCCGGGATCGCCTCGAAGGCCGCCTTCAAGCCGTACGGCGCGAAGCCGTTGCCGTCCTTCGTGGACAGGTTGAAGTTGCCCGGGTGGAAGGCCGCGATCATCACCGCCGCGATGACCAGGACGATCATCACGAGCTTCCACAGCACGAGGACATTGTTGATCCGCGCGAACCAGCGGACGCCGAGATAGTTCACGACGACGAAGAGGGCCAGCATCGCGATCGCGATCACCAGTCCGCCCGCGGTCAGAGTGCCGTCGGAGTTCTCCAGCCAATGGACGTACGAGGTCGCATAGGTCAGCACCGCCGAGACCTCCACGGACGCCACCGCGGCCGCCGCGAGCCAGGTCACCCAGCCCATCGTGTAGCTCGCGAAGGAGCCCCACGCATAGTGCGGATAGCGGGCCACGCCGCCGCTGCGCGGGAACATCACGCCGAGCTCGGCATAGCTGAAGCCGATCAGCAGGAACATGATCGTGCCCGTCACCCACGAGATGATCGCTGCCGGTCCGGCCTGGCTGGAGGCATGGAGGGAGCTGAAGAGCCAGCCGGAGCCGATGATCGATCCGATGGCCGTGAAGAGCAGACCGACGGTGCCGAATTCCTTCTTGAGCTTCGGATCGTCACCAGCTGTCGTGATTCTTTCCACCTCTGATGTCGCCATCGCGTGCCTCTCGCCGAGTCCGAGTTCCCCGCAGCACCGGCTTACCACACCGCGCGTCACCGCCGCCAGAGCATCGGCTCACGACACAACCGAGCGGCGCTGGAGGCCCCCGTCAGTCGTCGAGCTGCGCCGGACGGCGATAGCGCCCTTCGAAGAAGAGCAACGGCTCGTCGACATCGGAGCTGTGCAACTCCTTCACGGCGCCGATCACGATGTAGTGATCGCCTGCTTCGTAGACGGCGTGCACGTCGCAGTCGACGTACCCGACGATGCCGTCCAGGACTGGAGAGCCGGTCTCCGGCGAAGGCTTCCAGTCCAGACCGGCGAACTTGTCACCGCCCCGCGAGGCCATCTGGTTGGAGATGGCGGACTGCTCGGCGCCGAGGAAGTTCACGCAGAAGCTGCCGGACTGGCGGATCCGCGGCCATGCCCGGGAGGTCTTCGCCGGGCTGAAGAGCACCAGCGGCGGATTGAGCGAAACGCTGCAGAAGGACTGGCAGGTCATCCCGACCGGCTCGTCGCCGCTCATCGAGGTCACTACGGTGACGCCGCTGGCGAAGCGGCCGAGCACGTCGCGGAAGCGGCGCGCCGCCGCCATCGCCTCGGGATCATCGGCAGCGATCTCGACGTCCTCGCCCGGACGGAGCTCAAAGTCGTAGCGGAAGTCACCGAGCCAGGACTCGATCAACTCGTTCGGCGGCCAGGTGGCCGCTGCGTCCGGCTTCATGCCCTCGGGGATCTCTGCCATGGAGGTCATTCTTCCGGTCAGTTCCCGCCGCCGAACTCGTGCCCCCAGTACGAGACGGCCGTGGACTCGCGCGCGACCCACTTGGCGTCGTCGACCTGCAGCCCCTCGCAACCGAACTCGATGTCGAAGCCACCGGGCGACTTCACGTAGAACGAGATCATCTCGTCGTTCATGTGCCGACCCAGCGTCGCCGACAACGGCGTCTTGGTCTTGCGGACCCGCTCCAGCGCGCGACCGACGTCGTCGAGCTTGTCGACCTCGAGCATCACGTGGACGCACTTGCTGGCATTCGGCATCGGCAGGAAGGCCAGGCTGTGGTGGCGCGGGTTCACGCCGAGGAAGCGCAGCCAGACCTTCGAGCC
>JASLCW010000354.1 GCA_030151765.1 Marmoricola sp. | reverse complement strand
GCGTGCGCGAAGCGGTTGGACGAACCGATGACGAAGGTGTCGAAGGTGTAGCGCGGATTGAGCGGGCTGTCCGGGATCCCGGTCGTGAGCGCAGTGGAGCTTTGTGAATATGTCGACAAATCACTTTCTCGATCTGTCGATTTGTGGAGTGAAGGTGTGGCGGCGGTGAGCGGCTGCTGGGGCGCAGCGACGATGTCGCGTACGCCGACCGCGGCGGGCTCGTCGTCCGGTGTCTCGACGACCTCGTCGCTCGGGGACTCGGCCGCGGGTGCGGTCTCGCCGGGGCCGGCCAGGTCGGGGTCGACGGTCACCGCGATCCGGATCGGCTTGCCCAGGGAGTCACTGAGCGCATCCTCGAGCCGGGTGCGCAGTCGGCTCTCGAGCTGGCTGCGGGTGAACTCGTTGGGGACGGCGACGACGGCGGTGTTCTCGGCGAGCATCACCGGCTTGCTGGTGGCGAGCCAGGCCCGCTCCTTCGGCGCCAGGGTGTTGACCAAACGCGGCCAGGTCTCATCCAGGACACTCCGGTTCGATGCATCCACGCCTTGCGGCCCCCTCAGTGTCCACATGATTGTCCACAGCTTGTGCAACAAGCCGGCTGTCACCGATCACTCGGCTCGACGATGCTCCTGTTCGAGCTCACGAAAGCCACGTCGCCGCTGGTCAGCACCGAAGTCTGTCAGGCCTGGGAGAGCGTCGAACGGTGGCTCCGATGAAGCTCTTCGGGGAGGACCGCTTGCCGGACGCTAACAACTCGCAGGCCTGTGGATCAACTGGTTGTCCACAGGTTTGCGAGGTGACTTGGAAAGTCATCGGCGTGTCGGGGCAGAATCGGGGTGTTCGTGTGGCAGTGTGATGCGGTTGTGGTGCCGCTCTCGTCCGGCCCGGTCGAATTGACCGGTTCCGGTGGCCCCGCGTACCGTAGGCCGGTCGGACCGGTGTCGACCGGTGCCGCATGTCCATGAAGGGCGCCCTCCGCAGGGTGCTTTCGTGGGCGCGCGGTGCCAGTTGACGACTGTCCTGGCGCACCGCGTCATCGCGGTGTCGTCGGTCGGAACTGGACACCTGCGTGTGTACGACCCCGGTCCGGACGCCCACGTCCTTGACTGATTTCGAGAAAGAGCTGATCTGCAGTGAGCAAGCGCACCTACCAGCCGAACAACCGCCGCCGTCACAAGAAGCACGGTTTCCGCATCCGGATGCGGACCCGTGCCGGCCGCGCGATCCTTTCCTCGCGCCGCGCCAAGGGCCGCAAGAGCCTCTCCGTCTGAGTCTCGCCTCGTGCTCCCCGCCGCACACCGGGTGCGGCGCGGCGACGAATTCCGTGAGGCCATCAGGAATGGCCGCCGTTGCGGTGGCCGCTTGTTCGTGACGCACCTCGCCGTAGGTTCGACGCCGACGCCCGCCAGGGTGGGTTTCGTGGTCTCGCGCTCGGTCGGCAATGCGGTCACCCGCAACCAGGTCAAGCGTCGGCTGCGACACCTCGCCCATGACCGTCTCGGGCGCCTGCCCGAGGCATCGGTCCTGGTGGTGCGCGCCCTGCCGCCCTCGGCGGAGGCCTCGTACGCCGAACTCGGCGACGCCTTCGACCGTGCCTTCGAGCGGCTCGGCCTGGGGAGTGCGGCGTGAAATACCCGCTGATCTGGTTCCTGCGCGCCTATCGGCTGTTGATCAGCCCGCTCTACGGCCAGGTCTGCCGCTACCACCCGAGCTGCTCGGCGTACGCCCTCGAGGCGATCACCGTGCACGGCAGCCTGCGTGGTTCGTGGCTGGCGGTCCGTCGTCTCGGCCGGTGCCACCCGTGGTCGGCCGGCGGTTATGACCCTGTCCCACCGGCCCGGACGAAGAAGCAGTCGTCCGGATCTGTTTCCCCTTCACACCTAGGAGTCTGAGTGGGTTTCCTCGGCGCCATCGGCAGCTTCATCATGACCCCGCTGTACTACCTCGTGTCAGCGGTCCTGGTGGGCTTCCACTGGGTCTTCTCCCAGTTCCTCAATCCGGACGGCGCCATCACGTGGACGCTGTCGATCATCGGCCTGACGGTGGTGATCCGGGCCGCGCTGATCCCGCTCTTCGTGAAGCAGATCAAGTCGTCACGCAACATGCAGCTGCTGCAGCCGAAGGTGAAGGAGCTGCAGAAGAAGTACGGCCACGACCGTGAGCGTCTCACCCAGGAGACGATGAAGCTCTACAAGGAGACGGGGACCAACCCCTTCGCCTCCTGCCTGCCGCTGCTCATCCAGATGCCGATCTTCTTCGCGCTCTTCCGGTTGGTCGACCACGCGACGAAGTCGACGTACAAGGGCCAGGGCTTCCTGACCCAGCAGCTGGGCAACAGCTTCGCGCACGCCCCCTTCTTCGGCGGCACGCTCGCCTCCAGCTTCACCAATGACGGTGGCCACACCGGGATCAAGATCATCGCCGCGGTGCTGGTGCTGATCATGGTCGCGACCACCTTCATGACCCAGCGTCAGCTGATGGCCAAGAACATGCCGGCCGACGCGATGAGCGGTCAGTACGCGCAGCAGCAGAAGATGCTGCTCTACGTACTCCCCGTCGTCTTCGGTGTCGGTGGCATCGCCTTCCCGATCGGCGTGATCATCTACTGGACCACCTCGAACATCTGGACGATGGGCCAGCAGTTCTACGTGATCCGGAACAACCCGGCTCCGGGCACGCCTGCCTTCGAGGCGAAGAAGAAGCGTGACGCGGCCAAGGGCATCGAGCCCGAGGGCGATGCCGACGGTGAGGGCAGGGGCGGCGCGGCCGGCTCGTCGGCGACGCCGAAGGGCTCCGGCCCGGGCGGGTCCGACCCGGATCGTCGATCGGCCCAGCGCCAGCAACCCAAGAAGCAGTCCCGCGAACAGCGGAAGAAGAAGTAGGAGTCCCCATGACTGAGTCCACGACCGAGACGGAGTCGGCGGAGGTCGCCGAGGAGAACGCGCCGGAAGCGGCAGCCGAGAGCCAGGAGTCGCCCGCCTCACGCGTCGAGCTGCTGGAGCGGGAAGGCGACATCGCCGCCGACTACCTCGAAGAGCTCCTCGAGATCGCCGACCTGGACGGCGACCTGGACATGGACGTCGAGGGCGACCGGGCGACCGTGTCGATCGTCGGTGCCGAACTGCCGCAGCTGGTCGGCGACCACGGCGAGGTTCTCGAGGCGCTGCAGGAGCTGGCTCGGCTGGCCGTCTACCGGGAGACCGGCGAGCGCTCGCGCCTGATGCTGGACGTGTCCGGCCATCGCGCGAACCGGCGGAGCTCGCTGGAGGGCCTGGCGGCCGAGGTGATCGCCCGAGTGCGAGAGTCCGGCGAGTCCGAGTCGCTGTCGGCGATGTCGCCCTTCGAGCGCAAGGTGGTTCACGACGCCGTTGCCGCGGCCGGCCTCCGGTCGGAGTCCGAGGGTGTCGAACCGAAGCGTCACGTCGTCGTCCTGCCGGCGGACTGACAGTCCGAGTCGCTTCATGACCGATGTTTCACGTGAAACACCCCCTGTGCCCGAGGTGGCGCGGGGGGTGTTCGGTGTTCGTCTGGAACAGGCGGTCGGGTACGCCGACCTGCTGACGACCGAGGGCGAGCTGCGCGGGCTGATCGGTCCACGGGAGCTGCCCCGGCTCTGGGAACGGCACCTCCTGAACTGCGCGGTGATCACCGAGGCCATGCCCGAGGGCGCGACCGTCGCCGATGTCGGGTCGGGCGCGGGACTACCCGGTCTGGTGGTCGCGATCAGGCGCCCGGACCTGCGGGTGACCCTGATCGAGCCGATGGCCCGGCGGACCGACTTCCTGTCCGAGGCGGTCGAGCGACTCGCCCTGGACAATGTCGTGGTACGGCGCGGCCGGGCCGAGGACGTCGTACGCGAGGACCAGATGCGGTTTCAGGTGGTCACCTCGCGGGCAGTAGCTCCTTTGGACCGGCTGACCCGCTGGTCAATGCCCCTGGTGGGCGATGGCGGAGTCGTGCTGGCAATGAAAGGATCGTCGGCGGCCGAGGAGATCGTCAGCCATCGGGCAGCCGTACGACGTGCCGGTGGGCTGCCGCCCGAAGTGCTGCAGGTCGGCGTAGACGTACTGGAGACCCCGGTGACCATGATCCGGATTGGTCGAGCGAAGGGAAAGCGCGGATGAGTTCAGAGCACTTGGGCTGGCCGGCCGGCGACTCTTCGACAGAGTTTTCCACTGGTCTGGGGTGGCCCGGCGAGCGTGAGGATCCACAGGTGAACGAGGGTTATCCACAACCGGCCATGGATGGCGCCGTTGATGTTTCACGTGAAACACCGACGAACGAGGGCACCGCAGTCATGAGTGCGGCGGCTGAGGTTTCACGTGAAACAGCTCCGCCGGACCCGGCCGACATCGTTCCCTTCGACGAACACACCACACCACTCGCCCGCGCGGTCGCCGAGCAACTGCAGCAGCGTCATCGGGTTCAGTACGGCGAGCCGGTGCGGCGCCAGAAGCACACCCGGGTGATGGTCGTGGCCAACCAGAAGGGCGGCGTCGGCAAGACCACCACCACGGTCAACATCGCGGCCGCCCTGGCGCAGTTGGGGCAGCGGGTCCTGGTCATCGATCTCGATCCCCAGGGCAATGCCTCCACCGCGCTCGCCATCGAGCACCGCCGCGGCGTGAACTCGTCGTACGACGTCCTCGTCGACGGCATGGCTATCACCGAGGCGGTCCAGGAGCACCCCGAGATCGGGGGTCTCTTCGTCGTACCGGCGACCATCGACCTGGCCGGCGCCGAGATCGAACTGGTCAACCAGATGAGCCGGGAGAGCCGGCTCCGGAAGGCGATCCTGGCGCACCCGCTCGTCGAGACCACGCCGGACGGCTCGGAGGACCGCTTCGACTTCGTCCTCGTCGACTGCCCGCCCTCGCTCGGCCTGCTCACCCTCAATGCGCTCGTCGCGGGCGCTGAGGTGCTGATCCCCATCCAGGCGGAGTACTACGCGCTCGAGGGCCTGGGTCAGCTCCTCGAGACCATCGAGATGGTGCGCGCCCACCTGAACCCCGAGCTGGTCGTCTCCACCATCCTGATCACGATGTACGACGGCCGCACGCGTCTCTCCGCGGGCGTTGCCGACGAGGTTCGGGAGCACTTCGCCGATCAGGTCCTCGACACCGCGATACCGCGTTCGGTCCGGGTCTCGGAGGCCCCCAGCTACGGCCAGTCGGTGATGACCTACGATCCCAGTTCGCCGGGTGCACTGAGCTATCTCGAGGCCGCCCGCGAAATGGCTACCAAGGAAGTAACTCGATGAATGCATCCGCTCCGCGTCGCGGGCTCGGCCGTGGCCTGGGCTCGTTGATCCCGACTGCACCCGCGGTTCCCGAGGCGAGCCAGCCCGGCACCGAGGAAGCTGCGGGTGCCGACCAGGCTCAGGGGAGTGCTCCGGCGGTCGCACCTGCCGCGCTGCGCAACGAGGCCGAGCCGCTGCTCGTGGCCGGCGCGCACTTCGCCGAGCTGCCGCTGACCGCGATCGTCCCCAACCCGCGCCAGCCGCGTACCGTCTTCGACGAAGAGGCGATGGCCGAGCTGGTCCACTCGATCAAGGAAGTCGGCCTGCTGCAGCCGGTCGTGGTCCGCCCGGTCGGGGAGGGTCGCTATGAGCTGATCATGGGTGAGCGTCGCTGGCGGGCGACCAAGGCCTCCGGCGCCGAGACCATCCCGGCGATCGTGCGCGAGACCGGCGATGACGTCATGCTCCGCGACGCGCTGCTGGAGAACCTGCACCGCAGTCAGCTCAACCCGCTCGAAGAGGCGGCGGCCTACCAGCAGCTCCTCGACGACTTCGAGTGCACGCACACCGAGCTGGCCGAGCGGATCGGTCGCAGCCGGCCCCAGATCAGCAACACGCTTCGACTGCTCCAGCTCTCCCCGCCGGTCCAGCGCCGCGTGGCGGCCGGCGTACTGAGTGCCGGCCACGCCCGTGCCCTGCTGGGCGTCCCGGACGCGGCCGCCCAGGAGAAGCTCGCCACCCGGGTCGTCGCGGAGGGCATCTCGGTGCGCGCCCTCGAAGAGATGGTGGCCCTCGGTGCGGGTGACGCCGAAGACAAGCCGAAGGCGCGCACCCAGCGCCGGAGCGCTCCCGGACTGGCCGATCTCGGTGAGCGACTCGGCGATCGCCTGGACACTCGGGTGAAGGTGACCATGGGCAAGAGCCGCGGCAAGATCGCGATCGAGTTCGCCAGCCTCGGCGACCTGGAGCGCATCGTCAGCGTGATCGACCCGCGAAACCGGACCGACAAGCCGATCTAGTGATTAGGAGCTAAAGCTATTTGTCGACAAATAGTCTTAGCTCTTCTTCGACTTTCGCTGGGCGGCCTTGCGCTCGGCGCGACGACGACGCTCCTCGGCGTACATCGCCGCCGCCTCCTCCGGCGTCGGCGCGGAGCCGCCGTACGAGGCGGGCAGCCACCAGGAGCCCGGGGGCTGCTCCTCGGCCGGGTGCGCGCGGATGAGTTCGTCGAGCATCGACCGCATCCGGGCCTCGAGCTCGGCCGTCACCTCGTTCAGGTCGTCGTCCATCGTCGGCCGCAGCGGCTCGCCGACCGTCATGCCCACGGTCTTGTGGCGGCTGAAGTCCCGCGGCTTGCCCTTGGTCAGGAAGCGCTGGGTGCCCCAGAGCACCACCGGGATCAGGGGTACGCCGGCCTCGGCGGCGATCCGCGCGGCGCCGGTCTTCAGCGGCTGCAACTCGAAGCTCTGCGAGATGGTGCCCTCGGGGAAGATGCCCACCAGCTCGCCGTCGTTGAGGTATTGGACCGCCTTCGCGATGCCCTCGCGCCCGGCGCCGCGGTCGAGCGCGATGTGGTGGAAGGAGCGCATCACCGGCCCGCCGACGGGATTGTCGAAGATCTCCTTCTTCGCGATGAAGCGGGTCAGCCGGCCGCGGTCCGCGCCGGGCACGCCCGCCATCACGTAGTCGACGAAGGACAGGTGGTTGATCGCGAGCAGCGCGCCCCCCGCCTTGGGGATGTGCTCACCGCCGGTCGAGCGGATCTTGATGTCGCCCACCTTGAACCAGGTCCGGGCGGTGGCGATGACGGCGGGGTAGACGAAGTCGCGCATGGGCACACAGTAGGGCCTGAACCGATAACCGGAGGCGGCGGCGGTAGCCCGTCTGGGAGACTGGGCACATGCGTCGGATCGTGCAGAGCCGGAAACTCCAGAACGTGCGTTACGACGTACGCGGCCCCATCCTGGTCGAGGCCCAGCGCCTGGAGGCGGAGGGCCACAAGATCCTCAAGCTCAACATCGGCAATCCCGCGCCCTTCGGCTTCGAGGCGCCCGAGGCGATCGTCGCCGACATGGTCCACAACCTGCCCGAGGCACAGGGCTATTCCGACTCGCGCGGCATCTACTCGGCCCGTACGGCGGTCGCGCAGTACTACCAGTCCCGTGGCCTGACCGAGACCGCCGTCGAGGACGTCTTCATCGGCAACGGCGTCTCGGAGATGATCTCGTTGGTGCTCCAGGCCTTCCTCGACGACGGCAACGAGATCCTGGTCCCGGCGCCCGACTATCCGCTCTGGACCGGCGCGGTGGCGCTCTCGGGCGGCGTACCCGTGCACTACCGCTGCGACGAGAGCAATGGCTGGGATCCCGATCTGGCCGACATCGAAGCGAAGATCACCCCGAACACTCAGGCGATCGTCGTCATCAACCCCAACAACCCCACGGGTGCGGTCTACAGCGAGGAGACCGTGCGCGGCCTGGTCGACATCGCCCGCCGCCATGATCTGGTCATCTTCAGCGACGAGATCTACGAGAAGATCATCTTCGACGACGCCGTGCACCACCACACCGCCGCCTTCGCCGGCGACGACGTCCTGTGCCTCACCTTCAGCGGTCTCTCCAAGGCCTACCGGGTCTGCGGCTACCGGGCCGGCTGGGTGATGGTCTCGGGGCCGAAGCACCTCGCCGAGGACTTCCTCGAGGGCCT
>JASLCW010000337.1 GCA_030151765.1 Marmoricola sp. | reverse complement strand
ATCACCTACCCCAACGGGCACTTCCACTACACGAAGAACCTCGTGGTGGTGGCGGTCCCGATCGGGTGAGCAGTCCCGGGGATGACGCGCTGAGGATCCCCTCCCAGCGCGACAACCATCGGAGTGAAGGGCGGCCGGGTCACCGATCCGGCCACCCTCACCTCGGGGATGCCGAGGCGAGACGAATGCGGCACGATGCGGCCATGAAGGCTCGGGCGCAGCGCAGCGACGGCACCATCGCGCGGGCGCGCCTGGCCGACCTGTTGGACGACGACCCCGCTCCCGTGACCGTCCTGCGGGCTCCGTCGGGCTTCGGCAAGACCACGCTGGTGCGTCAGTGGGCGCAGGCGTTGCAGCCGGAAGAGGGCCGCCTCGTCTGGGTCGCGCTGACGACCGACGTGGACTCCCGAAGTGCCTTCTGGAACACCGTCGTGGCCAGTGGCCGCCGCCTCGGTCACCTGACCGCGGAACGGGCCGACGAGGTCAGCCACGACCTGGAGGCGCGCGACGATCCGGTCGCCGTACTGGGGGAGTTGCTGACCGACAAGGCGCCCGTCGTCCTGGTGCTCGACGCCTACGAGCACGCGCGCGAGGTCACCGCGCAGATCGACGACGACGTCGTGCGCCTCACCGAGGAACTGCCGAATCTCCGGGTGGTGGTGACGACGCGTGCGAGCACGTCGCTGAGCGCCCCCGCTCGGGAACTCCGCGGCCAGGCCCGGGTGATCACCGAGGCGCAGCTGCAGTTCACGGCGGCCGAGACCAGGCGCTTCTTGGCCGAGCACGGCTCCGAGGACCAGGTCCTGGCGGCCTCGGAGATCTATCGCGAGACCCGCGGCTACCCCTTGGCCATCCGTGCGGCCAGCCTGGCCGTCGCCTCACACGGCCGGCTCCCCTCGCGGCAGTCCGCCGAGTGGCACGCCATCGTGGCCCAGGACCTGAGCGCACAGCTCGGCGATCCGGCCATCGCCGGATTCGTCCGCGACACCGCCGCGGCGCCGTACTTCGACCTCGAGCTCGCCAGCGCCCTCACCGGCGTCGAGGACCCGGCGGGAATCGTCGACGAACTCGAGTGGAACGGCTTCGGGCGCTGGGTCCCGTACATCGCCGATCGTCCGGTCTTCCAGTACGTCGACTCGCTGCGTGACGCGGTCCGCACCGAGCTGATGGCCGCGGATCCGGATCGTTACCGGCGCAGCGCCGGCACCGCGGCGACCTGGCTGCACGAGAACGACGAGCACGACCTCGCCCTGGAGCTCGCCGTCGATGCGGGCCGTTACGAGCTCGCCAGCCGCATCTTTCGCAGTCTCGCGCTGAGTTCTCCCGAGAGCTACACGACCGACCGGCTCGACCGGCAGCTGAGCCGGATCCCGCGGTCCTCGCTGATGGCCCACCCGGCGCTCGCGCTCGCGCGCGGGCTTGCCTTGCTGAGCAATCCGGCGACCCGCGGTGCGGCGGCGGAGTTCTTCGAGCGGCCCGCCAACCAGACCAGTGCCGACTGGCAGCACCTCGACCCGCCCTCCTCCTTCTTCCAGCGCGGTGCCAAGACCGCCTGCCTGCGTTGGACCGGCCGCTATCTCGAGGCCGGGCCGGCCGCGCAGGCCGCGCTCGACTTCTACGACGACGCGGACATCGGCGAGAACGACCGGATGATCGAACTGCGCGCGCTGATGCTGCGCCAGATCGGCTATTCCTTCGCACAGGTGGGCGATCTGGAGAAGGCGCACTCCGTGGTGGCGAGGGCGATCACGACAGCGACCTGGCCGTGGTCGCGCAACTACACGGTCGTCTACGGCGTCGGTCTCTCCGCGATCGACGGCCGCTCGCACGAGGCGGAGCACTACGCGGGCATGGTGGACCCCCAGGCCTGGCCGCGCGACCACGCCTACACCTATGTCAACGCCCTGGGCCGGGTCGGCAACGCGATGATGTTGCTGGACCGCTTCGACTTCGAGGGCGCGCTCCGCGAGTACGACGGCTGCGAATCCTTCCTGCACACCGCTGAGTTCTGGCCCTTCATCAGCTGGACCCTGCTGCAGGCTCAGTTGGGTCTGGGGCAGGGCGGCTCCGAGGCCGAGCGCATCGACCGGGCCCTGCGCGCGACGCCGAAGCCCCCCGGGACCGGTGAGAACTTCAGCACGGCGATGCTGAACGGGCTCCTCGCCATCGCGTGGCTGGGCCTCGGCCGAAGCGGCGACGCTGCCGCCATCCTGCAGGCGCCGAGCCGCTGGGCCGGGCAGTTCGCTCCTGCTCAGATGCTCAGCCGGCTGACTGCCGGCGACGCCGGGCGTGCCCTGCACATGGTGCCCCGGCTCGAGGAGCAGGCCGGGCACAGCATCCGCTCACGCACCAGTCTGGCCACTCTGGGCGCCGCGGCGGCCCTGCGAGTGGGGGCGGTCGATGCTGCCGGTGCGTTGCTCGACAGGGCCGCGGTCCTGCACGGTGAGCACGGAGCTCGGACGATGCTCCTGCACGTGCCGACGAGCGACCGGGAGAGCCTGCTCGACTTTGCGAACGAGACCGGTCGTGAGGCCGCAGTCGCCTACCTCGACGTTGATCTGACGGGCATCGTCGATCCCGGGATCACGAAGGTTCCTGCCCTCACCGAGCAGGAGATCGTCGTACTGAGGGCGATCGTGGACTGGCCGCTGCGCCGCCAGGCCGCGGCGGCACTGCACCTGTCGACCGAGACCGTGAAGTCCCACATGCAGAACATCTACCGCAAGTGGGACGTGCACTCGCGCGAGGCGGCGATCGAGCGCGGCATCCAGCTCGGGCTGCTCAGCGCGAAGACGCGCGAGAAGTAGGGATCACCATCCCGGCGGCAGCTGGGTGAAGTCGGGCTCGCGCCCCTCGGCGAAGGCGGTCAGAGCCTCCAGGTTGGCGGGACCGCCCATGAGCTCCGCGAAGGCGGCGTTCTCGCGCTCACGGGCCGCCTCGATCTCGTCGCGGATCGGGGCGAGCATGGTGCGCTTCACCGCGACGAGGGACGAGATGGGCTTGCTGGCAAGGCTTTCCGCGTGCTTCGTTGCTTCGTCGAGCAGGTCGTCGGGCGCGCAGAGTCGCCAGACGAGACCCATCTCGAGCGCCTGCTCGGGACTGATCCATTCCGACGACATCAACAGCCAGGCGGCGTTCTGGCGCCCGACAAGACGTGGCAGCAGGTACGACGAGGACGCCTCCGGTGCCACCCCTAGGGATGTGAACGGGCACTTGAGCTTCGCGGTGGTCGACATGAAGGCGAGGTCGGCGTACCCGAGGATCGTGGTACCGATGCCCAGGCCCAGGCCGTTCACCGCGCAGATCAGCGGCTTCTCGAAGTCCGCCAGCGCACGGCACAGGCCGGGAAAGCCGTGCTTGCCGCGCTCGAAGTCGGGGTTCGTGGCGAGCTGGTGCATCTCCAGCAGATCGGTGCCGGCGGAGAAGGCGCGGCCCTTGCCGGTGAGGAGTACCACGGCTACGTCCGGATCGGTGTTCGCCGCGATCAGCGCTTCGCTGAGGGCGTCGTACAGGGCTTCGTTGAAGGCGTTGAGTGCATCGGGCCGGTCGAGGGTGAGGTGCCGGACCCGGCTCTCGTCGCGAATCTCCAGCGTCACGGTTGGCTCCTGATGGTCGGGTGACTGGACAAGTGTCCAGCGGCGCGCGTTATGTTACGGCAGCCCGAACAGAGAGGTGTCCCGATGAAGACCACCGCCGCAGTCGTCAACGAGCCCGGAGGTGCCTTCGCCTTCGAGGAGATCGACATCGACGAGCCTCGTGCCGACGAGGTGCTCGTCCGGATCGTGGCCAGCGGCCTGTGCCACACGGACCTCTCCGTGCGCGACATGCTCCCCGCCGAGATGTTCCCGCGGGTCTTCGGCCACGAGGGCGCAGGGGTCGTCGAGCAGGTCGGCGCCGATGTCACCGGCATCGCCGTGGGCGACCACGTGCTGCTGAGCTTCCGGTCCTGCCGTCAGTGCGGCCGTTGCGCCCAGGGCCGCGTCGGCTACTGCGAGAACACCCTGGTGCTGAACTACATGGGCTTCCGCATGGACGGTTCCACGACACACCGCCGTGGCGGCGATCCCGTCTACGGCTCCTTCTTCGGGCAGTCGAGCTTCGCGCAGCACGCCATTGCGTACGCCGACAACTGCGTGGTCGTGGACAAGGATCTCGACCTCGCACTCCTGGCGCCCTTCGGCTGCGGCTTCCAGACCGGCGCCGGCACGGTGCTGAACGTCCTCTCTCCCTCGGCGGACGAGAGCCTCGTCGTCTTCGGCGTCGGTGCGGTCGGCCTGGCGGCACTGGCGGCGGCGCGCAGCCTGGGCGTCACGACGTACGCCGTGGACCTGCAGCCGGCACGACTAGAGGCTGCGGCGGCATACTGTGCCGTGGGGATCGACCCCGCCTCGGTGGACGACGTGGTCGCGCATCTGAAGGAGCTCACCGGCGGCGGACCGTCGTACGGCATCGACACGACGGCGATCCCCGCGGTCGTGAAGCAGGCGCAGCAGTCGCTCGCCGTGGGTGGCACGCTGGTGGCCCTCGGCCTCGGCCCCGAGGAGTACGTCGTCGACGCGGTCGACCTGCTGCAGAACGGCAAGGTCATCCGGAGCAGTGTCGAGGGCGATTCCGACCCGCAGGAAATGCTGCCCCGCCTGCTCGGGATGCGCGCCTCCGGGGACTTCGACCTCGATGCTCTGGTCACCCGCTACGACTTCCGCGACATCGAGCAGGCCGTCGCCGATGCCGCTGCCGGCAAGGTCGTGAAGCCGGTTCTCGTCTGGTAGCCCGGGATAGTCCATGACGTTCTCGGGGTATCCGGGCCGGTTTTACCCCGAGAACGTCGTGGACTATCCCGTCGGGCGAAGCCTGTTCCAGCAAAACTAGAACGTGTTACAGTCC
>JASLCW010000318.1 GCA_030151765.1 Marmoricola sp. | reverse complement strand
GACGAGGAAGGCGATGGTTCGGTTCTCGGCCATGGGATTCCCTTCGGGTTGGGGGTGGATCTTCACTGCGGTACCCATGGCGGGGATGTGCACACGGACAGGCAATGCAGTCGCGAAAGCGCTGTGCCCACGCTCAACGCCCCGGCGAACGGACAGGCATTGCCTGTCGTTGCGTTCGCCCTGCGCCCAAAACTAGAACGTGTTACAGTCCGAAGATGATTCTGGATCGCTTCAAGGTGACCGATCAGGTCGCGGTCATCACCGGTGCGGGGCGGGGGATCGGGGCGGCCGCCGCGGTCGCCCTGGCCGAGGCCGGTGCCGATGTCGTCATCTCCGCGCGCCACAGCAGCCAGCTGGCCGAGGTAGCCGCGCAGGTCGAGGCAGCGGGCAGGCGGGCCCTCGTTGTGAAGGCCGACCTGATGGACCTCGAGGCGGTGGCCGGTCTCGCAACCGCCGCCAAGGAGGAGTTCGGACGCCTCGACATCGTCGTCAACAATGTCGGCGGCACCATCCCGAACGCCCTGATGGACACCGATGACGCCTATCTGGCCGAGGCCTTCAAGTTCAACGTCGGTACGGCGCACGCCCTGACCCGCGCCGCCGTACCGCTGCTGCTCGAGAGCGGCAACGGGTCCATCGTCAACATCAGCTCGATCATGGGCCGGGTGCCCGGCCGGGGCTATCTCGCGTACGGCGCCGCGAAGGCCGCGCTGGCCCACTACACCCGACTGGCCGCCCTCGACCTCGCCCCGACCATCCGGATGAACGCGATCGCGGTCGGCTCGGTGATGACCTCGGCACTCGAGTTCGTCGCCAGCGACGAGGCGGTTATGGACGAGATGACCACGAAGACCCCGCTGCAGCGGATCGGCCACACCGACGACATCGCCGCTGCGGTGGTCTATCTCGCCAGCCCGGCCGGCAGCTTCCTCACCGGCAAGGTGCTCGAGGTCGACGGCGGCCTCCAGATCCCCAACCTCGACCTACGGTTGCCTGACCTGCAAGGAGAAAGTCGATGAAGCGCGTCGTTGCCTGGTCCACCGGAACCGTCGGCCGTCATGCCATCGCGGGCATCGACGCCCGTCCCGATCTCGAACTCGTCGGCGTCTGGGTCTCGAACCCCGACAAGGTCGGACAGGACGCCGGCCGGCTGGCCGGGCTCGACCGCGACCTGGGTGTCCTGGCCACCGACGATCGCAAAGCTCTCTTCGCCCTGGAGCCCGACTGCATCGTGCACACGGCGATGGCCGACGACCGGATCTTCGAGTGCATGGAGGACCTGATCAGCTTCCTGGAGCACGGCATCAATGTCGTCTCCAGCGGCCCTGTGCTGCTGTGCTTCCCCGACGGCCTCGGCATGGACGCGTACGTCGACCGCATCAACGAGGCGGGTCTGAAGACCGGTGCGAGCCTGCACGTCAACGGGATCGATCCCGGCTGGGCCAACGACGTGCTCCCGCTGAGCGCATCGAGCCTGAGCCAGCGCATCGACGAGGTCAGGGTCAGCGAGATCGCGGACTACTCGACCTACTACCAACCCGTTGTCATGCAGGAGATCTACGGCTTCGGCAAGCCGATGGACCAGGTCGCGATGCTCTGGCAGCCGGGGATTCTCACAACCGCATGGGGTCCCGTCGTACGCCAGATCGCGGCCGGTCTCGGTGTCGAGCTCGACCCGGTCCTCGTCGAGGAGGTCGAGCGGGTGCCCGCCGAACGGGACACGAAGACGGTCAGCGTCGACATCGCCGAGGGCACGATGGGTGCGGTGCGCTTCCAGGTGAAGGGCACGGTGGGGGGAGTGCCGCGCGTCGTCCTCGACCACGTCACCCGTACCGACCCGATGCAGATGCCCGAGTGGCCGCAGCCCGTCGGCGGCGACGGCTGCTATCGCGTGGAGTTCACCGGTGAGCCGATGATGAAGTTCGACTTCAGTCACCACGGTGAGAACGGCGACCACAACGTCAGCGGAATGATCGTGACCGCGATGCGGCTGGTGAATTCGGTGCCGGCCGTCTGCGACGCCCGGTCGGGCCTCCTGACCGCCCTGGATCTCCCGCTCGTCACGGGGCGTGGTTTGGTAACCGGGTGAACAATGACACCTACGTCTCCACGGGCTCGGGCGCGTGGACCGAGCCCGGCGCCTATCCGGTCGCCGAGGGCGTGCACCGGATCCCGCTCCCGCTGCCGATGGACGGCCTGCGCGCGGTCAACGTCTACGTCATGGAGACGAACGACGGGCTCGTCCTGGTCGACGGCGGCTGGGCGATCCCGGTCTCGCGCGATCTCTTCGAGAAGGGCCTCAAGGAGCTCGGCTACGGCATCGGTGACATCCGCCGCTTCCTGGTCACGCACATGCACCGTGACCACTACACGCAGGCGTACGTCGTCGGCAAGGAGGTCGGCGCCCGGGTCAGTCTGGGCATCGGCGACAAGGCGACGCTCGACATGATGCACGACGACTCGATGTCGAAGGACCCCAATCTGAGCCGCCTGCAACTGGCCGGCGCGCTGCAGCTCGCCGAGGGCTGGCGCTCGATGATGCCGGCCGAGCGTCCGCCGATGGACGACTACGGGATGCCCGACGAGTGGCTGGATCGCGACTTCGAGATCGACCTGGGTGGCCGCGCCGTACAGGCCCTGTCGACGCCCGGGCACACCCAGGGTCACTACGTGTACGCCGACACCGCGGCCAATCTGCTCTTCGCGGGAGACCATGTGCTGCCGACGATCACGCCCTCGATCGGCTTCGAGCCGGCCTGGGTCGAGCAGCCGCTGCGGGACTTCATGGACTCGCTGGTGAAGGTCCGATCGCTGCCGGACATGAGGCTGCTGCCGGCGCACGGACCGGTGACGGAGAGCTCGCACGCACGCATCGACGAGTTGCTCGCCCACCACGACGAACGGCTCGATCTCTGCGCGGACGCCGTCAACGGCGGCGCGGTGACCGCGTGGGACGTCGCTGGCGAGCTGCCCTGGACGCGACGGGGTCGTCGTCGCGACGAACTCGGCCCCTTCGACATCGTGCTCGCGGCCTTCGAGACGCTGGCACACCTCGACCTGCTGGCCCTGCAGGGGCGGATCAGTCGCGCTGAGGTCGATGGCACCGCGCACTTCGGCCGGGTGGCGGGCCAGCCCCTAGAGGGGCAGACGGACCACTAGAGGCTGCCCAACCGCCGGATCGCCTCGTCGAGGACGGCGTCCTGCTTGCAGAAGGCCCACCGGACCAGGTGTCCGCCCTCGCCGAGGTCGTCGTAGAAGACCTGCGCCGGGATGGCGACGACGCCGGCCTCCTCGGCCAGCCGCCGGCAGAAGGCATGCCCGTCGGCATCGCCGTGGCTGCGGACGTCGGTGAGCACGAAGTAGGTCCCGTCGGGCCGATAGACGGTGAGGTCGAGCTCGGCCAGCGCGGCGCACAGGCGGTCGCGCTTCCCGCGCAGCTCGTCCGCCAGCTTCGTGGGAAAGTCGCCGTGCTCGTCGAGCGCTGTCGCGATCGCCGGCTGGAAGGGCGCGCCGGTGGCGAAGGTCAGCCAGTTCTTGGCGCCCTCGACGGCAGCGACGAGCTCGGCGGGACCGCTCGCCCAGCCGATCTTCCAGCCGGTGAAGGAGAAGGACTTGCCCGCGCTGGAGATCGTCAGCGTGCGCTCGAACATCCCCGGGAGGGTGGCCAGCGGGACGTGCGGTACGTCGTAGGTCAGGTGCTCGTAGACCTCGTCGCAGATCACCACGAGGTCGTGTTCGACGGCGATACGGGCGATGCCCTCCCGCTCGGCGTCGGTGAGCACCATGCCGGTCGGATTGTGTGGTGAGTTGATCAGCATCAGCTTGGTCGCCGGGGTGACGGCGGCTTCGAGTTCGGCCAGGTCGACGCGGAAGTCCGGCGCACGCAGCGTGACCCCGCGTCGTACGCCGCCGGCGAACTGGATGACCGCCGGGTAGCTGTCGTAGAAGGGTTCCAGGACGACGACCTCGTCTCCCGGGTCGACCAGGCCGAGGATCGCACCGGCGAGCGCCTCGGTGGCGCCGGTCGTGATCACCACCTCGCTCGGGTTGAGAGCGATGCCGTAGCAACGCTCCTGATGCCGTCGGATCGCATCGACGAGGCCGGGGTCGCCGTGCCCGGGCGGGTACTGGTTGCGTCCCGCCCGCATCGCCTCGGCCGCCGCCTCGATGACGCCCGAAGGCCCGTCGGTGTCCGGGAATCCCTGCCCGAGATTGACCGACCCGGTCCGGAGCGCGAGCGCGGACATCTCGGCGAAGATCGTGCTGGTCACGCCGTCCAGACGACGGGATCTCTCTCTCACCCCATCATGGTGCCGCACACTGGTCCCATGACCGAGGTCCTCACCACTCCCGAGACTCCTACGCCCGGGCGGCGGCGTCGCGGCGTGGGCTTCTGGATCGGTCTCGGCATGCTTCTCGCCGGCCTCGCCATCGTCGGCTGGCTGCTCTGGGAGTTCTTCGGCACAAACATCGTGGCGCGCCGCGACATGCGCCACAACGTGCAGCTCTTCGAGAAGGGCTCCAGGCTGACCGACGCCGAGGCGCTGGTGAAGATCCCCCGCTTCGGCAAGGGGTACGTCGTACCCGTGTACGCCGGTGTCGGCACCGATGTGCTGGCCCGGGGGCTCGGTCATTTCACGGGGACCGCCGATCCCGGCCAGGTGGGCAATTACGCGCTCGCCGGTCACCGGGTGACCCATGGGCAACCTCTGCACGACATGCCCGATCTGCGGCCGGGCGACAAGATCATCGTGATCACGCACGGCACGACGTACGAGTATGTGCTCGACACCGATCCCAACGACCTGATCGTGCCTTTCACCGCGACGTGGGTGACCACCCCGGATCCCACGAATCCGACCCCGGGCGGCGTCCAGCCGCCCCGGAAGTTCCACAGGCTGATCACGCTGACCACGTGCTCGGAGATCTTCCACACCGACAACCGGATGATCGCCTTCGGACATCTTGTCGGGTCGTATCCCAACAACCTCGGCTGAGTCGAGTGCCTGAGGACGCGCCCGAGCGCGTCGTGGAGCACTCGACCGACTAAATTGCGGCTATGGATTCCCTTGCCCGCGACATCGACTCCTGCTGCCGCCTGACGGGGGAGTTCACCCTCCGCTCGGGTCAGATCGCCAGCGAGTACTTCGACAAGTACCTCTTCGAGTCGCAGCCGGCCCTGCTCGAGCGGGTGGCGGCACAGATGGTGGACCTGCTCCCCGCGGACACCGAGCTGCTCGGCGGGCTCGAGCTGGGCGGCGTACCGATCGCGACGATGGTGAGCGCCAAGACCGGCCTCCCAGCGCTCTTCGTCCGCAAGAAGGCCAAGGAGTACGGCACCTGCAAGCTGGCCGAGGGCCCCGATGTTGCCGGCCGGCGGATCACGCTGATCGAGGACGTCATCACCACCGGTGGCGCCGTACGCGATGCGACGAAGGTGCTGCGTGAGTCCGGCGCGATCATCACGACGGTGGTGTGCGCGATCGACCGCAGTCCCGAGGGGGAGAACCCGCTCGCCGATGTCGAACTCGACGTCCGCCCGGTTCTCACCAAGGCACAGCTGGACGCGGTCAGCGGCTGACGGCGTCCGCGTCCGGCGTCGCCGACCTGCTGGTACGACGCCGGCGGCGTCGCCACTCCCACGCGACCGGGATGACCGAGAGCACCAGCAGCAGCAGGATGACCAGGTCGATCTTGGCGGCCAGCCAAGGGAAGGTCGCGCCGAGGAAGTAGCCGAGCAGGGTGATGGCGAGCACCCAGATCACGGCACCGACGGCGCTCCAGAGGTAGAAGCGGCGGCGCTCCATCCGGGCGATGCCGGCGACGACCGTGACGTAGGTGCGCACGAAGGGCACGAACCGTCCGATCACGAGCGCCGAGGTGCCGTGCTTCTCGAAGAACTCGCTGGTCTCGTCGAAGTACTTCTTCTTGAGGATCCGCCCCTCGCGATGGGCGAGGGGCGGACCGAGTAGTCGGCCTATCTCGTAGCCGACGATGTTGCCGAGCATGGCCGCGGCGACGAAGGCCGCGATCGCGACCCCGATGTTGATGTCGAGATGCGGCGATTTCGCGGTCACCGGTGCGGCGATGAAGATGCCGACGGAGACGAGCAGGGTGTCGCCGGGGAGGATCGGGAAGAAGAGTCCGCACTCGACGAAGACGATGATGAGACACAGCCAGAAGAACTGGGTGTGGTAGTGGTCGAACAGCCAGGTCGGGTCCATCCAGCTGATCCCGAAGAGCTGCAGGTGCGGGGCGATCACTAGGTGACCCTATCCAGCCGCCTGTGACGGGAGGATGAACGGTCCCGTGCGAGCACCTAGAGTTCTCGGTCGTGGACGAGAGAGCGCCGTACGATCCGATGCCCTACGGGCCCGCGGAGGTCGGCGTGGGGCCGTGGGAAGGCGCCTGGCCGGAGGGTGCGCAGTACGACGCGGCGCTCCTCGCCGAGGGGGACCGCCGCAATGTCGTCGACCGCTATCGCTACTGGACGATGGAGGCGATCATCGCCGACCTCGACACCCGGCGACACGACTTCCATGTCGCGATCGAGAACTGGCAGCACGACTTCAACATCGGCACGATCGTGCGGACCGCCAATGCCTTCCTGGCGGCCGAGGTGCACATCGTCGGCAATCGTCGCTGGAACCGCCGCGGCGCGATGGTGACCGACCGCTATCAGCACCTCCGCCACCATGCGACCGCCGACGACCTGGCCGGCTACCTGCGTGAGCGTGAGGTGCGGCTGCTGGGCATCGACAATCTCCCCGGCTCCGAACACCTGGAGACCATGGAGCTGCCCCGCAAGGTCTGCTTCCTCTTCGGGCAGGAAGGCCCCGGACTCTCCGAAGCCGCCCGCGCCGCCTGCGACGGGACCTTCTCGATTGCGCAGTTCGGTTCGACGCGCTCGATCAATGCCTCCGCCGCGGGAGCTATCGCGATGCACACCTGGATCCGCAGGTACGCCGATCTCGGCAGCGACGCGGCGTGGCGGGGGTGACGGGCAAAACACAACGCCCGTTGTTTTTTGCCTACCGATCACACGGAGTTCGGTGTGATCGGTAGGCAAAACAGGTGGTCAGTGACGGTTCTTCGCGGAGCAGACAGCCACCCAGCGCGTCCGCGAGAGGGGCTTTGCGGCGTAGAGCCAGTTGTGACCGCGCATGTGCTTGCGGCAGATCGCCAGGGACTTCGACGTCTGGTTGTCGACGGTGCCGGTGAAGGCCTGAACGTAGGTTGCTCGATACGCGTGCTTTGCGGCGCAATTGGTCCAGTAGAAGGTCGACGAGACACAGCTGTGGAAGAGGTCCTTCGGGTGCAGGCTCAGATGAGCCGGCTTGACCACGCGGGTGCTCGCCAGCCGGTTCCTGCCGGCCTCCAGGCCGACCTCGCAGCTGATCCAATGGGCGCCGTGCGACTGCTGTGTCGTCGTCGGGACGAAGGTGTAGGACTCGTACGACGAGAGGCCCCAGGCGCGATTCAGCTTCCCGATCTTTCGGTTGAAGGCGGGGTCGCAGACCTTGCGAATCGCGGCACTGAGGCCCGGATTGTCCGCGATCGGCGTGAGCGCGACATCGGCGGGGACGCGCCCAACGGCATAGATCCACAAGGTGTGGGACTTCCGGCACGAGCGTGCGGTTGCGGTGGTGGACTCCCGGGTTCGCGCCACCTTCGCGCTGACCGAATAGCAGGTGCCCGCCTTGGGGGCGCCGTACATGGGCCCGTCGGTCGTCGCCTCGGCGCCCGACATCGCTTGTGCGGCGACGAGAACGGTGGCGACAAGTGCGAGTCCGATGAGACGGGCTGACAGTGATCGGAGCATGACAAACCTTCCCCCTGTGTCCGCACCGCGATCTCGGCGCGAGACGTCGTGCCCCGCAGTGTGGACCCATCGAGGCTCGCGCGCCAGACCCGGCGAGGGCGGCGGGGTCGTCGTCGGGTCGACTAGGGTGGGGCAGATCCGGAGCCTTTCCCGAGGAGTACCTGCATGCCGATCGCCACCCCCGAGAAGTACGCCGAGATGCTGGACGCGGCGAAGTCCAAGGGCTTCGCCTTCCCGGCCATCAACGTGACCTCCTCGCAGACGCTGAATGCCGCGCTGGCGGGCTTCGCCGAGGCCGGCTCCGACGGCATCGTCCAGATCTCGACCGGCGGCGCCGAGTACCTCTCCGGCCCGACGATCAAGGACATGGTCACCGGCTCGCTGGCTTTCGCGGCGTACGCCGTCGAGGTCGCGAAGAAGTACCCCGTCAACATCGCGCTGCACACCGACCACTGCCCCAAGGACAAGCTGGACGGCTTCGTCCGCCCGCTGCTCGACGCCTCCGCGGAGCGGGTGAAGGCCGGTCAGGAGCCGCTCTTCCAGTCGCACATGTGGGACGGCTCCGCCGTACCGCTGACCGAGAACCTGGAGATCGCGCAGGAACTGCTCGCCAAGGCGGCCGCCGCGCGGATCGTCCTCGAGATCGAGGTCGGCGTCGTCGGAGGCGAGGAGGACGGCATCGTCGGCGCGATCGACGAGAAGCTCTACACCACCCCCGAGGACGCGCTGGCCACGGTCGAGGCGCTCGGCATCGGTGAGAAGGGCCGCTATCTGACGGCCTTGACCTTCGGCAACGTGCACGGCGTCTACAAGCCCGGCAATGTGAAGCTGCGCCCGGAGATCCTCCAGGCCGCGCAGGAGGCGGTCACCGCGAAGCTCGGTCTGGCTCCC
>JASLCW010000302.1 GCA_030151765.1 Marmoricola sp. | reverse complement strand
GGCCGGCCGCGTTGGGCCGGTAGCCGAGCCCGGCCTCGACGCGGAGGGCTGGTCGCGGGTCGCCGTCGACGGCGTGCTGCTGATCGACTCGCCCGAGGGGGACCCGGCGGTGACCGTCCTGCGGGGGCGGGGCATCCCACTGGCCTTCGACGGCCGCCCGGCCGATCCGGCGAACGACTCCTGGGTCGACAACGACCACGACCGGACGCTCGACATCGTGATCGGCCATCTCGAGGAGCAGGGTGCGCGGCGGATCGCCTTGCTCGCCGGTGACAGCTCCGACGAGTACACCCGGGCCTGCGTGGCGGCGTACTCAACCCGCGTCGAGGTTCCGCTGGTCGGTCGGCTCGGGCACGACGACGTCGAGGGGCGGACCGCCGCGCGGGACCTGCTCGAGGCCGGCGCGGATGCGATCTACGGGATCTTCGACGGCTGCGGCCGCGGCGTCCTCAGTGCCGCCCGCGACCTCGGCCTCCGGGTGCCCGACGACCTCCTGATCGTCACCGCCAGCGAGGACGCCGCCTATGCGTGGACGGCCCCTCCGATCACGACGCTCTCGCTGCTCCCCGCGGAGTCGACGACCCGCGCCGTGCTGGCGCTGGTGAAGGCCATCGAGACG
This sequence comes from Marmoricola sp., assembly GCA_030151765.1. Taxonomy (GTDB): domain Bacteria; phylum Actinomycetota; class Actinomycetes; order Propionibacteriales; family Nocardioidaceae; genus Marmoricola. The sequence goes on along the minus strand of JASLCW010000302.1, from coordinate 4,956 downwards.
GGGGAGCCCACGGTGGAGCCGGGACTACCCGTCCGCCTCGACGTACGCGCCTCGTCGACGCGCAGCCCGACTCCGGGTCAGACCTCGCGCTGAGTCACCCGGGTGGCCAGGTCGCCGAGGGCGGCGCGCGCGGGCTCGGTGATCTCCGCCGATTCGAGAGCGGCGAGCGCCTGGTCGGTCAGTTCGTCGATGGACTCCTCGACCAGGGCCCGCGCGCCCGAACCGTCGATCAGGTCGCGCAGCTCGTCCACCGCGGCAGCGTCGAGCTGGGTGCCGAGGGCGCGGTCGAGACGTGCGCCGTCCGCGGGGGAGAGCCGCTCGAGGGCGCGGGCGACCAGGACGGTGCGCTTGCCTTCGACGAGATCGTCGCCGGCGGGCTTGCCGGTCACGGCCGGATCGCCGAAGACGCCGAGCAGGTCGTCGCGCAACTGGAAGGCCTCGCCGAGCGGGAGACCGAAGGCGCTCAACTGCGCCTGCTGGACGGGGTTCGCGCCACCGAGGGCGGCACCGACATTGAGCGGGCGCTCGATGGAGTACTTCGCGGACTTGTAGCGCAGCACGGTCATCGCCTCGTCGACGCCGGCCCGGCCGCGTGCCTGGACGGAGACGTCGAGGAACTGTCCGGCCACGACCTCGGTGCGGGTCCGGTCGAATTCGCGAAGGGCGGCGAGCACCCGTTCGGCGGGCAGTCCGCACGTGCGCAACAGCTCGTCGGCCCAGCTGAGCAGCAGATCGCCGAGCAGGATCGCGGCGGCGGCGCCGTACTGGTCCGGATCGCCGGTCCAGCCGCGCTCGCCGTGCTCGGCCGCGAAGGCCCGGTGGATCGCCGGGCGGCCACGGCGTACGTCGGAGGCATCCATGTAGTCGTCGTGCACCAGGGCACTGGCGTGCAGGAATTCCAGCGAGGCACAGGCACGCAGCAGGGCGTCGACGTCGACGGCTCCGTCGTTGACGGCCCCATGTCCCCACCAGCAGAAGGCCGCCCGGAAGCGCTTGCCGCCGGAGACGGACTGGCGGGCGGCGTCATTGAGCCGATCGGCGTCGGCGCCGAGGGGGGCGAGCAGGCCGTCCTGGGCATCGCAGAAGTCGGCGCAGGTCCGCTCGATCGCCGCCCGGAACTGCGCAGGGTCTCCGTCGGCGTCCCATCCTGTGTTCAGCTCCGGCACGGGCCCAACCGTAGCGCCGTATTCTCTGCGCCATGACCACCGACCCTGCTGCGCCCGGCCTGACGCCGCGTGAGTCCATCGGCGAACTGCTCGTGCGTGGGTGGCGGTCCTTCTCGTTCGAGTTCTTCCCGCCGAAGGACGAGGCCGGCGAGACCGTGCTCTGGGACGCGATCCGTGAGCTCGAGCCGCTGCGCCCCACCTTCGTCTCCGTGACGTACGGCGCCGGCGGCGGCACCCGAGATCGCACCATCGCCATCACCCGCCGGATCGCCCGCGAGACGACGATGCTCCCGATGGCGCACCTGACCTGCGTGGGCAGCACCACCGACGAGCTGCGCACGGTGCTCGCCGACCTGCACGAGGCCGGCGTACGCAATGTCCTCGCGCTGCGGGGCGACCCGCCCGGCGGCCCGCACACCCCGTGGGTCTCGACCCCCGGCGGCGTCGAGCACGCCAGCGAACTGGTCGACCTGATCAAGGGCGAGGCGCGCTTCAGCGTCGGCGTCGCGGCCTTCCCCGAGGGCCATGTCGATGCCGACTCTCTCGACCACGATGTCGCGGTGATGAAGGCCAAGCAGGACGCCGGCGCCGAGTTCGCGGTCACCGAGATGGTGCTGCGTGCCGAGGACTACTTCGGCCTGGTCGAGCGCTGCCGTGCGGCCGGCGTCGACATCCCGATCATCCCGGGCGTCATGCCGATCCTGAACCTCAACTCGATGCGTCGCATGGTCGAGATGTCCGGCCGCGAGATGCCACAGTCGACGCTCGACCGGATCCTGCCGCTGAGCGAGGATGCCGCCGCGGTCCGGGCGGAGGGCATCGCGATCTCGATCGAGCTGTGTGACGCCCTACTGGACGGCGGCGCCCCCGGCCTGCACTTCTACACCCTCAACCGGAGCAAGGCCACCCGCGAGATCTTCACCGCGCTCAAGATCAACAGCGGCATCGGCGCCGGCGTCTGAGTCCCGGCGCCGGATCAACAGGAGCCCGGCCGCTGCGATCACCAGGCCGGCCAGGCCGATCACGCTGAAGGCACGGGGCCAGCCGCCCGTGTCGATCAGCCAGCCCACGACCGGCGCGGCGGCGGCACCACCCAGGGTCAGCGCCGATCCGTGCCAGCCCATCGCCTCACCGCGGGCGCGAGCCGGTACGGCGCGGCTGAGGTCGTCGACCGTCGCGGTGATCGTCGGTGCGCAGAAGAAGCCGGAGATGATCAGCAGGATCGTGAAGACCAGGCGGTTGGGCGCGAGTGCGACCGCTGCGGTCGTTCCGGCGAGGGCGACCAGCAGCCAGGCCGCCGGAGGATGCTTGTGCAGGCTTCCGTAGATCACGCCGCCGACGGCCGAGCCGAGCCCCCAGAGCGCCAGCATCCAGCCGATCGATCCGGCCGCGTCCATGTGCCGCATCGCCGCGACCACACCGAGATCTTCCGAGGTGAGCACGAAGGTCGTGGTCACCGCGACGGCGAGGATCATGAGGACGGCTGGGGTGAGCATCGCGCGTCGGCTGGTCGGCGCCTCGTCGGCCGCATCGTCTGTGGCGCCCTCGTCGCTGCTTGCGAGGGGCGGATTGTCGAGCCAGAGCACGATGCCGCCCAGCACCAGTGCCATCTGGCAGATCAGCAGTGCGATGCGGGTGTCGAGGTAGGTCGCCGCGACGACGCCGAGCACCGGCCCGATCATGAAGGTGATCTCGGTGACCACGGAGTCGACCGAGAGCACCGCCGTGCGCTGCCGGTCGGGTACGGCGCCGATCAGCACCTGACGGACGATCGAGAAGGACGGGACCATGAAGAGTCCGCCGACGACCACCATGCCGAGCAACGGCCAGTAGCTCAGCCAGGGCGCGATGTTCCAGGCGATCGCGAGCACGATCAGCGAGGGCAGCACGGTCGCGCGCAGGCCCAGCCGGTCGAGCAGCCGGCCGCGCCACGGGCTGCTGACCGCGAGCGCGAGGGAGAAGGCCATGTCGACCACGCCCGCCGCGGCATAGGAGTGGTGCAGCGTCGTGACGACGTGCAGGGTGAGCACGATTCCGGCCGCCCACATCGGCACCCGGAGGAACATCGAGACCAGCAACATCCGGATCACGACGCGATTGCGAATCAACTCGCGATATGTCGTGAACCCCATGGTGCTAAGTGCACCATGGGAGCTTGTTGAAAGGCCAATCAATAAGTGCCGGAGACGCCCGGGCTAGGCGGAACCGATCAGCTGGGCCACCAGGGCGGACGAGAGCCCGACCGACGGCAGTCCGGGGCCGAGCGGGGTGTGTGCACCGGCCACGTAGACACCGTCGTACGGCGTGCGCGGGCCGAGCATGCGCTGGAAGCTGCGGCGGCCCTGCCAGAGCACGCCGTACGGCGAACCGTGCCAGTGCTCGACCATCTCGCGCGGCGAACGGTCGACGCGCACCTCGACCTGGTCGCGGACCCGGATGCCGGTGCGGTGCAGGGCGGTGACCATGTCCTCGGCGATCTTGCCGCGGCCCAGGATCGTCCACGCGTGGGCGCCGTCGGGGGCCCGCCCGCCGGTACGCAGCACCAGCAGGGGATCGCCGTGGATGACGACCTCGTGGGGGAGTTCGGGGACCTCGCCGACGAGGCCGATGTGACAGACGACCGGAGGGATGGCCGGCATCGTCGCGGCGACACGGTCGGCGAGCGCGGGCAGCCGGCGGGGGTCGATGGCGACGACGACGTGGTCGGCGTCGATCCGGTCGTCGCCCGTGGTGCGGACGGCGCGGACGCGACTGCCTTCGAGCTCGAGGTCCGCGACCTCGACGCCGGTGAGCACGGTGACGCCACGGGTGGAGAGACGGTCGATCAGTGCGTCGGCGAGGGCATGCATCCCGCCGGGCCCGGTCCAGACGCCGAAGTTCTGCTCCAGGTAGCTCCACATCCCCAGCCAGGCAGGGGCATCGCGCAGCGTCAGGCCGTCCATGGTGGCCGCGTAGGTGGCGATCTGCTGCAGCCGCTGATCCTTCTTCAGGTCGCGCTGGACCAGCTTGTCGAGGGTGAGCCGCGAGGAGATCAGCTCGCGACTCTCCTTGCTGGCTTGGGAATCCGACCACGGCCGCTCGAAGAGATCGCGGCGCAGGTGCTCCCACACATCGGTGAACTGGTCGACGTACCCGACCCAGGCCTCGGCGGCCGGTTCGCCGAAGGCCTCGGTGACCGCGCGGAGCTGCTCGGCCCGGCTTCCCGCCGGCATGTCCAGTCGCACCTCGTCGGCGCGCTTGCCCTTGGCGTTGACGGTGAAGCGATGCTGCCGCGCGATGCTCGTCGGTACGACGTCGAGTTCCTTCTCCAGCGGCCGGCCGCTCTTGCGGAAGAGATCACGGACCACGGCCGGCAGGAGGGTGTACGTCGGTCCCGACTCCCACACGAAGCCGTCCTGTTCGACCGTCCCGACCGCGCCGCCGAGTTCGCCCCGGGCGTCGATCAGCGTGACGTCATGGCCCAGCTTGGCCAGCCGCACCGCGGCCGCCATTCCGCCGTACCCGCCGCCAATCACCACCACCGAAGACATGGGCGGAGACTACCGGGAGCGTCGGCTGGCGCGTGTGGTCCGGCTGTCGCTCGTCTTCGCACGAGCTCCGGCGGGGTTCCCCTCCTTCGCTGGCGGCTTTCGGCTGTTTCGTTTTCTTGGATAGTTCGGTTACGGCTGGCTTCTGGTTGCGCCTAGGTGGGCACCCTCGCCTTTCGGCTCACCGCCCGGCTCCGGTTGCGCCCTGTGGGTACGGTCGCCTCAACCCCTCCGCCCTTGATTGCTTCTTCGTTGGGATCACA
>JASLCW010000282.1 GCA_030151765.1 Marmoricola sp. | reverse complement strand
GGCAGCAGTTCGAGGTGCCGATCCAGGCCGCGATCGGCTCCCGGGTGATCGCCCGCGAGACCATCCGCGCGATGCGCAAGGACGTCCTCGCCAAGTGCTACGGCGGTGACATCAGCCGGAAGCGCAAGCTGCTCGAGAAGCAGAAGGAAGGCAAGAAGCGGATGAAGATGGTGGGCCGCGTCGAGGTCCCCCAGGAAGCCTTCATCGCCGCCCTGTCGACCAGCGAGCCCCCCAAGAAGTAGCCCAGTCCTTCGCTGACACCCCACTCAAATGCACCAAAAGAGTGCTGAGACCCCACTCAAATGCACTCTGGGGCCGCCGAGACCCCATGCAAATGCAGATCAGACTGCATTTGCATGGGGTGTCAGGGGGTTGAGGATGCATTTTCATGGGGTCTCAGCGCGGGTCTGCAGCCAGGCGCGCTCGGCGTCGTTCTCGGCGAGACCGATGGCCCGCGCATAGGCGGCGGCGGCCTCGTCGCGCCGGTTGAGCCGGCGGAGCAGGTCCGCCCGGGCCGCCCACCAGGGGTGGTAGCCCTCCAGGTCGAGACGGTCGAGCTCGGCGAGCGCGACCTCGGGCCCGTCGAGCTCGGCGACGGCCAGGCACCGGTTGAGGCGGACGACGGGGGAGGGCGCGACCGCGAGGAGCTGGTCGTAGAGCCGCAGGATCTGGTCCCAGTCGGTCATCGAGGGGTCGAGCGCGTCGGTGTGGACGGCGTTGATCGCCGCCTGGATCTGATAGGGACCCGGGCGATTCAGGGCCAGGCAACCACGTACCAGGGCATGTCCCTCGTCGATCAGCGCCGCGTCCCAGCGGGAGCGATCCTGGTCGGGGAGCATCACCAGGGCGCCGTCGACCATCCGGGCCTCGTGCCGGGCATGGGTGAGCAGCATCAGTGCGAGCAGTCCGTCGACCTCCGGCCGGGCACCGAGCCCGGGGGTGCCGGCGACCATCTGCCGCACCTGTCGCGTCAACCGGATCGCCTCCTCGCAGAGGTCGACCCGGGTGCCGCTGCCCTGGCTGCTCAGGTAGCCCTCGTTGAAGACCAGATAGAGCACCGCGAGTACGCCGGAGAGGCGTACGTCGACATCGTCCACACCGGGGATCCGGTAAGGGATCTTGCTGTCCCGGATCTTCGCCTTCGCACGCGTGATCCGCTGCGCCATCGTCGTCTCGGGGATCAGGAAGGCGGCCGCGATCTCGGGGACGGTGAGGCCGCCCAGCAGGCGGAGTGTGAGCGCCACGCGGTTCTCGAGGGCGAGCGCGGGGTGGCAGCACGTGAAGACCAGCCGGAGCCGGTCGTCCTCGACCGGACCGGTCGGCTCGGGCTGTTCGGATTCAGTGTCATCGGCCAAGAGAGCTACCTCGGCGTACTTCTCCTGACGGCGCTTCTCCCGGCGGATCCGGTCGAGCGCCTTGTTGCCGGCGACCGTGGTCAGCCAGGCGCCGGGATTGGGCGGCAACCCGTCGGTGCGCCACTTCTCCAGGGCGACCACCAGCGCCTCGCCGAAGGAGTCCTCGGCCAGGTCGAGGTCGCCGAAGCGACGGGCCAGCGTGGCGATCACCCGGCCGGACTCGGCCCGGGTGATCGCCGTCAACCGGTCGTCAAGAGAGAGGTCCGCGCTCAATCGATCTCCGGCGGCTCGGCCATGAAGGCACGCACTTCGACGGCGCCGCGGCAGGCCTTGGAACCTCGGGCCGCCAGGGACATGGCCTCGTCGAGGTCGGCCGCCTCGATGATCCAGAAGCCGCCGAGCTGTTCCTTGGTCTCCGCGAACGGGCCGTCGGTGATCAGCACCTCGGCGCCGCGGCCGTCGACGACGGTCGAGCTCTCGGGCGCGGCCAGCCCGCCGGCGAAGACCCAGTGGCCGGAGGCCTGGATCTCCTGGTTGAAGACGTCGGTGTCGGCATAGCTCTGTCGCGTCTCGTCGGCGGTCAGCGGCGGGGACTTGGGGTCGTAGTGCACGGACATCAGGTACTGCGTCATGGTGATTCGCCTCTTCGGTCGTTGTCGGTGAGTCGCGGTCAGCAGGCCCGCGACCATCTTCTCGACCAGTCCACGAACGGCCAAGGCGGAAAACGACAGGCGTCGGCGAAGTTCCTCGAAGTATTTTCTGGGGCATGACCTCTCCCGGCTTCAACGGCATGTTCCTGGCACCCGAGAACGACCCGCGAGTGGAGGAGTTCACCCACGGCGAGCGCGAGACGCTGTTGAGCTATCTCCGCAACTACCGGGTCACCCTCGAACTCAAGTGCGAGGGGCTCGACCCGGAACAGCTCGCCCGGCAATCGGTGCCGCCCTCGGACCTGTCGCTGCTCGGGTTGATCCGGCACATGGGGCGCGTCGAGCACCACTGGTTCCGCCGGGTCATGGGCGACCGGCTCGACCTGCCCCGGCTGCGGGCGACCGAGGACGGCTCCGACCTCTCCTTCGTCGAGACGGTCGGTACGGCCGAGTGCGTCCAGGATGCCGTCGACGTCTGGCACGAGGAGATCGCGTACGCCGACGAGTACCTGGCCGGTGTCGAGTCCTTCGACGTACTGGGGAGCACCCAGAACGGGCAGGTCGAGCTTCGTGATGTGCTGGTCCACATGATCGAGGAGTACGCACGCCACTGCGGCCACGCCGACCTGCTTCGCGAGTGCATCGACGGGCGGACCGGTCAGTGAGCGGACGAGTGCGCACGATCAGCGTCGGGATGCCGCAGGAGCGCGACTGGGCCGGCATCGGTCGTACGTCGATCGACAAGACCGCGGCGAGTGGGCCGGTGCGCGCGCGCACACTGGGTCTCGACGGCGACCAGGTCTCCGACACCGTGCACCACGGCGGCGTCGACCAGGCGGTCTACGCCTATTCACGCTCCGAGCTGGACTGGTGGGAGGGCGAGCTGGGCCGGCCGATCCGCGACGGCGGCTTCGGTGAGAACCTCACCGTCGTCGGATACGACGTCGACGACGCCGAGGTGGGGGAGCAGTGGGCGGTCGGCGAGGCGGTCTTCGAAGTCGCCTCGGTCCGCATCCCGTGCAATGACTTCAAGAACTGGCAGCGGGTCGGCGGCTACGACGACACCGGCTGGGTGAAGAGGTTCACCGGGCGCGGCCGCTCCGGCGCCTATCTGCGGGTGCGCACCGAGGGCGTCATCGCTCCCGACGACGAGATCCGGGTCGTCCACCGGCCCGGTCACGGGGTCACCGTGAGCACGATGTTCCGGGCGCTGACCGTCGAGCGCGAGCTCCTGCCCGAGCTGCTCAAGGTCGAGGGGCTGGTGGACCAGGCCCGTCGCAAGGCCGAGGAGTACGTCGCCGCGGCGCGCTGACCCGGGTGTCCGTTCCCCGGATTGTGACCGGTGAGTAACGGGCGTGTTCTAGGTTTACGCCATGGCCACCGCTGCAGCCCCCGGAACCGTCACCCGCGAGATGACCCCGCGCGAGCGCGAAGTCATCGAGAACCGGCCCGCCAATGTGGCGGTCCAGTTCCTGGAGCGGGTCGCCAAGAGCGGCCCCAAGGAGGCCTTCCGCTACCCGGAGGGAGAGGGTTGGGCCTCGCTGACCTGGAACCAGGCCAAGGTCCAGGTGGACGAGGTCGCCGGTGGCCTGCTCGCGCTCGGGATCCACGACGAGGACCGGGTCGGCATCGCCGCCTCCACCCGCTGGGAGTGGATCCTGGCGGATCTCGCGGTGATGTGCGCGGGCGCCGCGACCACGACGGTCTACCCCTCGACGATGGCCGAGGACGTCTCCTACATCGTGGCCGACTCCGGCTGTCGCGTGGTGATCGCCGAGGACGCCGGGCAGGTGGCCAAGCTGCGGGAGTTCCGCGCCAAGCTGCCCGATGTCTCCAAGGTCGTGCTCATCGACGGCACCCCCGACGCCGCCGACGGCGACTGGGTGATCACGCTGGCGGACCTGCGCACGCTCGGCGCGGCGTACAACGCCGAGCACCCGGGTGAGCTCGAGGAGATCGCCCACCGGATCCCCGCCGACCAGCTCGCGACGCTCGTCTACACCTCCGGCACCACCGGCAAGCCCAAGGGCGTCCGGCTGCTGCAGAGCGCCTGGACCTACGAGGGCGCGGTCATCGAGGCGCAGGACATCCTCGACGAGAGCGACCTGCAGTTCCTGTGGCTGCCGATGTCGCACGTCTTCGGCAAGGTGCTGCTCTCCGCGCAGCTGGCCTGCGGCTTCGCGACCGCCATCGACGGCCGGGTCGACAAGATCATCGACAACCTGGCCGTCATCAGGCCGACCTTCATGGGCGCCGCGCCGCGCATCTTCGAGAAGGCCTACGCCCGCGTGATCACCATGACCGCGCAGGAGGGCGGGGCCAAGGAGAAGATCTTCAACCAGGCCTTCGCCGTCGGCCGCAAGGTGGTCGACCTCAAGGCCGCGGGCAAGCCGGTCCCGCTGGCCCTCAAGCTGCAGTACGGCCTCTTCGACAAGCTGGTCTTCAGCAAGGTCCGGGAGCGCTTCGGTGGCCGGGTCCGCTTCTTCATCTCCGGCTCGGCCGCGCTCAACCGTGACATCGCCAAGTGGTTCGACTCCGCCGGCGTCCTCATCCTCGAGGGCTACGGCCTGACCGAGACCGCCGCAGGTGCCTTCGTCAACGTGCCCGACGACAACCGGATCGGTACCGTCGGTCCCGCCTTCCCGGGCTCCTCGGTCCGTCTCGGCGAGAACGACGAGATCCAGATCTTGGGCCCGAACGTGATGGCCGGCTATCACAACCGACCCGACGCGACGGCCGAGGTCTTCACCGAGGACGGCTACTTCCGCACCGGTGACAAGGGCAGCCTCGACGCCGACGGCTACCTGACCATCACCGGCCGGATCAAGGAGCTCTTCAAGACCTCCGGCGGCAAGTACATCGCCCCACCCGCGATCGAGTCGAAGTTCAAGGCGATCTGCCCCTACGCCAGCCAGTTCGTCGTCTTCGGCAACGAGCGGAACTTCTGCGTCGCGCTGGTCACCCTCGACCCCGACTCGATGGCCGAGTGGGCCCGCGAGAACGGCGTCTCCGGTGACTACTCCGAGATCGTCGCCTCCGAC
>JASLCW010000280.1 GCA_030151765.1 Marmoricola sp. | reverse complement strand
TCATCAGCTTGCCGATGTCGGCGGCGCGCTGGACCAGGCCCTCGGCCTCGATGGTCGCGATCACGGCGAGCGCGGCGGCACAGGCGAGCGGGTTGCCGCCGTAGGTGCCACCGAGGCCACCTCCGTGCGTCGCGTTCATGATCTCGGCGCGGCCGGTGACGGCGCTGAGCGGGAGGCCGCCCGCGATGCCCTTGGCGGTCACGATCAGGTCCGGTACGACGCCCTCGTGCTCGGTCGCGAAGAGATTGCCGGTGCGGGCGAATCCGCTCTGCACCTCGTCGGCGACGAAGACGACGCCGTTCTCGCGGCACCACTGGGCGAGCGCGGGCAGGAAGCCCGGAGCCGGCTCGATGAAACCGCCCTCGCCCTGGATGGGCTCGATGACGATCGCGGCCAGGTTGGCGGCACCGACCTGCTTGTCGATCTGGTCGAGGGCCTTGGCGGCAGCCTCGGCGCCGTCGGTGTGGCCGTCACGGAAGGGATAGGACATCGGGGCCCGGTAGACCTCGCCCGCGAAGGGCCCGAAGCCGTTCTTGTAGGGCATGTTCTTGGCGGTCATCGCCATCGTCAGGTTCGTCCGGCCGTGGTAGGCGTGGTCGAAGACGACGACCGCGGTGCGACCGGTGTGGACGCGGGCGATCTTCACCGCGTTCTCGACGGCCTCGGCGCCGGAGTTGAAGAGCGCGGTGCGCTTCTCGTGGTCGCCCGGGGTCATCCGGTTGAGGGCTTCGGCGACCTCGACGTAGCCGTCGTACGGGGTGACCATGAAGCAGGTGTGCGTGAAGGCGGCGACCTGCTCCTGGACGGCGGCGACGACGCGCGGCGCACTGTTGCCGACGGTGGTCACGGCGATGCCGGAACCGAGGTCGATCAGGGAGTTGCCGTCGACGTCGACGATGACACCGCCACCGGCGGCAACGACGTACACGGGTAGGCCGGTGCCGACGCCGTCGGCGACCGCGGCGACCTTCCGGGACTGAAGTTCACGGGACTTGGGGCCGGGGATCTCGGTGACCAGCCGACGTACTTGCTCGAGCTCGCTCATGTCTCCATCATGATCCTGCTCACCTATGCTGTCTAATGCTGATCCGGACCGATGTTCATGCCTTGAATGCATAAGGGAGATGACCGTGGACGCACGCTCGCTCAACAACTTCCTGGCCGTCGTCGAGGAGGGCACCGTGACGGCCGCCGCCGAGCGGGTGCACCTCACGCAGCCGGCGCTGTCGCGGCAGCTGCGGGCCTTCGAGCACGAGCTCGGCCTGACCCTCTTCGACCGCCGCGACCAGCGGCTCGCGCTCAACTCGGCCGGACGTCAGTTCCTCCCGGTGGCACGCGATCTCGTGGCCCATCTCGACCGGGCCCGGCAGATCGCCGCAGACATCGCCGCCGGTGCCATGTCGGCGGTCACCATCGCCTCCACCGGTACGACGCTGCGCGACATCCTCGCCCCCTTCCTGGCCACCTGGCAGCCCGACGACCCGGTGCCCTCGGTGTGGGAGCGGCGGTCCGGCGAGGCCTATGCCGCCCTGGCCAGGGGAGCGGACCTCGCCATCGGCACCGAGCGGCCGCCGAAGGACCTGCACCGGCTCGCTCTCGTGACCCTCCCCGTCTGGGCCTATGTACCGGTCGGGCATCGGTGGGCCGACAGCCGGCAGGTCCGGTTGCGGGAACTCCTTGCGGAGCCGCTGCTGTTGCCGCCGTCCGACCATCACGCCCGCAGGGCTCTCGACCTCGCCCTTCACGAGAACGGCCTGGGCGTCAACGACTACACCGAGCTGAATCCGCCCGAGATCGCGCAGGCGATGGCCGCCGCCGGGCGCGGAGTCGCCGTGGTCTCCGACGACCCGCGCTTCGACCTGGTTCCGGTGCGGATCCAGGCCGGGCGCCGGCTGGTCAGCATCACCCTGCACGCCGCCTGGCTCGCCGATCACCACGCCGATGCCCAGCTCCGCGACATCGCGGGCCGACTCCGCCGGTTCTCGCGGGTGCAGTACGACGTGTCGGAGGGGGAGGCCGGGTAGGTTTCCCTCATGGCTGACATCACTGTCGTGCACGCACCCGAGCAGTCCCGCTACGAACTTCGTGACGGCGAGGTGATCCCTGGCTTTGCCGAGTACGTCCTGCCTGATGACATCCATGTGGACTTCACCCATACCGAGGTTTCCAGCGAGTACGCCGGCCAGGGCCTGGCCGGCAGGCTGATCGAGTTCGCGCTGGCCGATGTGGCCGCGCAGAACAAGCGGATCATTCCGCACTGCCCCTTCGTCCAGGCCTGGCTCAAGAAGCACCCCGACATGTACGCCGACATCACCGACTGGCCGTCCTGACCCCGTCGGTCTGACGTGCTGGTCGCCACGGCCAATGTCCAGGTCCGGCTGCCACGGCCGGACGCGATGGCCTGCCTGGATCCGCTGCTCGACGCCGGCGCCGACATCGTCCTGCTGCAGGAGTGGTCGCCGGCGCGGGCACTGCTGCTGCGCCCGTCCGGCTCGGTCCGGCTCACCCCGGGGCCGATTCGCCTGGCCGGGGGATCGTCGTACTCGTGGGTGCAGACGGTGGGGGACTCGAGCATCGGGTTGCGCAGCGACCGCTTCACCGTCGAGGGCGCCCGCCCGCTGCTGCTCTCCGGCTTCACCCGGGCGGAGAATCCGACGCGTCCGCTGGGCATCGAGCCGGCGCAGTTCGGGCTCGTCGTACGGGCCAGGGATCGGGAGACAGGGGCCTCGGTCAGCGCCATCGGCTATCACCTGCTGGCCGGCGTCGAGGCGTCCGGGAAGCCGCGCACGGATCGTCCCCGGATGCTGGCCCGGCATCGCCGCGAGGTGGCTCGCGTCGAGGCGGCGATCGCGCGCGATCAGGCCGAGGGCAGGATCGTGTACGCCGCCGGCGATGCCAATGTCGTCGGCCTGACCCTACGCGGCCTGACCTCGGTCTGGGCCGATCAGCCGCCGGGGGAGGGTACCTGCAAGGGCCGGCGGATCGACGACATCTTCGCTCCCGGCCCCGCCGGGTCGGTGACCTTGCTGGACAATCCCTCCGACCACCGCGCGATCCTCGCCGTTTACGGCACGCCGTAAACGGCCCCTATGCCGCCGACGTGTCGATGTCAGTCCGCACCCAACTCCAGTTTGGCCGCGCAGGTCCGGCGACCCAGCCGGAATAGATATAGGCCGATCTAGCTATAGACAGAACAGGCTATGCGACTGTGCTATTAGCCATTGCCGAGTCGGTCACCGGGGACCACTTGCAGTGGTGGAAGAAGACAACATGGAAGCAGTGTCGCTATCAGCCCGTCTGCGTCGTATCGCCACTCTCCTGGCCTTCGTGGTCGCCGTTGCGATCGGCCCGTTTGTAGGCCCGCCACACGCCGACGCGGACACGGATCCGGATGGCGTGCCGATGGGGACATTGCAGCCTCAGTTCGCCACGGGCGCGGAAGGTACGTACACGGCCTCGGCAACGGATGAGCTGGATCTCGATGCCCCAGGGGCACGAGTGGCAGCCAGTCAAACGAGCATCCGTCAGGATCCTGTGTGTATGGCCGTACGTGATCAAACGGGTCAGCCTGCCGATGCGGGGCAGTGTGTGGAACAAGACGTCATCAAGCTCGGTAAGGCGCAGACGCTTTCAGATGCGACGGTGCTGCCGAACTCCGTAACTAGTCTGACTGCGGCCGACGGAACGACCCTCGGATCGGCGCTCGTGGCTCCCTCGGCGGGCTTGCGGGATTACCTCATCTTCACCCAGACCTGGAGCCAGTCGATGCATGGCCTCTTCTACGTCTGGGAAGAGAAGCACGTCGGACGCGTGTTCTGGGACACAGCAGGGCACGTGTGGTCCGCGAATCAGTATCGCCACCGAGAGGGCTACCACTTCTGTAATCAGGGCTACGGTGAGGGATTCGCGATCAGCAACACCTCGTGTAGCGAGGAATATCGATGGGACATCACGGCGCCCTCAGGGCATCCGATCTCTGAGTGGGATCGATTCCAGGTTTCAGCGATCGCAAACGGCGTGCCGATCTGGCACTCTCACAAGATGCACATCAACGCTTACCCGAGTGGCAACATTACTTACTACTGAGCCCGGTTGTCGGGACATCTCGGGAAGGAGTGAGACCTATGTCGTTGACGGGGCAGAGCTCTGACGATCGAAAGGACGCTGGCGGCGTGTACGTCGCCTGGGTCGTGATCGTTGCAGTGCTTGAGTGGTTCGTCTTCCCTGGCCTGGGAGTTGTCTTAGGCATCCTTCTGGCGATGACGAGGTATCGCACTGCTCGTCCGGCGCGTCGGTGGGGCCTAGCTGCATTCGGCATGCTTGTACTGGCGCTGCACGTCGTCGGTGTGGTGGCCACTTCTGGGGGCACCACCCTGCATACGGGTCCTTGACTGCGACGAGCGATGATTGCCTCGGGCCGAAATATCGACCCGAGGCAATCTCCACACCTCAGTGGCCGTGCTTGAGCGCGGTCCGCAGGTCCTTGTTGAGCTGCGCGATCACGTCGAGCGGGATCTCCTTGGGGCACGCGGCGGTGCACTCGCCGATGTTCGTGCAGCCGCCGAAGCCCTCGTGGTCGTGCTGGGAGACCATGCCGACGACGCGGGTGTCGCGCTCGGCCTGGCCCTGGGGCAGCTCGCCGAGGTGGGTGACCTTGGCACCGACGAAGAGCGAGGCGGAGCCGTTCGGGCAGGCGGCGACGCAGGCTCCGCAGCCGATGCAGGTGGCCACGTCGAAGGCGCGGTCGGCGGCGTCCTTGGGGACCAGGATCGAGTGCGCCTCGGGGGCGGCACCGGTGTTGACCGAGATGAAGCCGCCCGACTGGATGATCCGGTCGAAGGCACTGCGGTCGACACAGAGGTCCTTGAGCACCGGGAAGGCGGCCGAGCGCCAGGGCTCGATCGTGATGGTGTCGCCGTCCTTGAAGGAGCGCATGTGCAGCTGGCAGGTGGTGGTGACCTCGGGGCCGTGCGGCTCTCCGTTGATCATCAGGCTGCACATGCCGCAGATGCCCTCGCGACAGTCACTGTCGAAGGCCACGGGCTCCTCGCCCTGGGCGTTGAGGTCCTCGTTGAGCGTGTCGAGCATCTCCAGGAAGGACATGTCCTCGGACACACCGTCCACGGTGTAGGTGTGCATGGCACCTGCATCGGCGGTGTTCGCCTGGCGCCAGATGTTGAGCGTGAGTTTCACAGGTGTGCCCTTACTTGTAGCTGCGAGCCTTCATCTCGATGGCCTCGTACGAAAGCGGTTCCTTGTGCAGGACCGGGGGAGTGTCGTCGCCGGTCCAGCCCCAGGCTGCGACATAGGCGAACTCGTCGTCGTGACGCAGGGCCTCGCCGTCCTCGGTCTGCGACTCGGCACGGAAGTGGCCGCCGCAGGACTCGCGACGGTTGAGCGCGTCGATGCACATGAGCTCGCCGAGCTCGAAGAAGTCGGCGACCCGTCCGGCCCGCTCCAGCGACTGGTTCAGGCTGTCGGCGGTGCCGAGCACCTTCACGTTGCGGTAGAAGTCCTCCTTGAGGGAGCGGATCAGGTCGATGGCCTTCTTCAGGCCCTCTTCCGTGCGCTCCATGCCGCAGTACTCCCACATGATGTGGCCCAGCTCCTTGTGGTAGCTGTCCACGCTGCGGGTGCCGTTGACCTCGAGGAAGTGCTTGATCCGGCTCTCGACCGCGCCACGTGCCTCGACGACCGCCGGGTGGTCCTCGCCGACCGCCTCGAAGGGAGCATCGGCGAGGTAGTTCGCGATCGTGTAGGGCAGGACGAAGTAGCCGTCCGCCAGACCCTGCATCAGCGCCGACGCGCCCAGGCGGTTCGCGCCCTGGTCGGAGAAGTTGGCCTCACCGACCACGAAGAGACCGGGCAGGTTGCTCTGCAGGCTGTAGTCGACCCAGAGACCACCCATGACGTAGTGCACCGCGGGGTAGACCCGCATCGGCACCTCGTAAGGGTTCTCGCCGGTGATCCGGGCGTACATGTCGAAGAGGTTGCCGTACTTCTCCTCGATCGTGTCGCGCCCGAGTCGCTTGATGGCGTCGGCGAAGTCGAGGTAGACGCCGCGCCGTACGCCGTCGACCTCGGGGCCGACACCGCGGCCGTCGTCGCACATGTACTTCGCCTGCCGCGACGCGATGTCGCGGGGGACCAGGTTGCCGAAGGCCGGGTAGATCCGCTCCAGGTAGTAGTCGCGGTCCTCCTCGGCGATCTCGCGCGGGTCCTTTCCGCAGTCCTCGCGCTTCTTCGGCACCCAGATGCGGCCGTCGTTGCGCAGCGACTCCGACATCAAGGTCAGCTTCGACTGGTTCTCGCCGTGCACCGGGATGCAGGTCGGGTGGATCTGCGTGTAGCAGGGGTTGCCGAAGAAGGCGCCCTTGCGGTGCGCACGCCACGACGCGGTGACATTGCAGCCCATCGCGTTGGTGGAGAGGAAGTAGACGTTGCCGTAGCCGCCGCTGGCGAGTACGACGACATCGGCCATGTGGGTCTCGATCTCGCCGGTGACCATGTCGCGGGCGATGATGCCGCGGGCCTTTCCGTCGATCACG
>JASLCW010000260.1 GCA_030151765.1 Marmoricola sp. | reverse complement strand
GCCCGGACATCGAGGCGTGGTGGATCACCAAGGACGAGGACACCGTTCGCGAGGTGCGCCGTCTCGGCTACCGCGCCACCACCTTCGACAGCCGTCAGGGCAAAGAGGTCCAGCGACGGGCCGGCGTCTGGGTGGTCAATCAGGTCAAGGAGATCATCCCGCCGCTGTTGCGTGGCGTGATCCTGCTCAACCTCTGGCACGGCGTCGGGGTCAAGAGCATCGAGCGCGGCATGAACGAGGGCTATCTGCGCGAGCGCATCGCCCGCAAGTACATCCGCAACACCGAGTACTACGAGAACCATCAGCTCTTCCTGGTCACCTCGCCGGCGATGGAGGAGCATTTCGTCCGGCACATCGGACTCGACGAGGGCCGGATCATCCGCGGCGGCTATCCGCAGAACCTCTACACCCCGCGCTTCGGTGAGGTGACCACCTACGACCACGATCTGCTGACCTCGCGCGGGCTCCCGGCCGACACCCGGATCGCGCTCTATGCGCCCACTCCCCGGCGCGAGTTCTCCACGGACTTCCTCGACCAGGCCCTGCCGGATCCTCAGGCCCTGGTGGAGACGCTGGAACGGGAGCGCATCCTCCTGATCATCAAGATGCACCCGCACATGACCGACGACCCCGCCTTCAAGCGCTGGAGGGCGACCCACGGAGACTCGCCCCAGCTGCTCTTCTGGGACAACGCCCACGACGTCTACGAGATCTTCGGGCGCATCGACATCGCGGTCATGGACTACTCGTCGATCCTCTACGACCTGCTCGCCGCCGGCGTACGCAACGTGGTCCGCTACATCTTCGACTACAACGAGGGCCGCAATGCCGTCCTCGAGCCCGGCACGGACTATCTCGCGCTCTCCTGCGGTCCGGTCGCCGAGACCTTCCCCGATTTGCTCAAGGTGCTCAGCGCCGGTGCCGCCGTACCGGACGAGGACCTGGCCCGGATCAACGAGCACTTCTGGTCCTACTCGACTCCCGACACCTTCGAGAAGCTCGTGGACGCAGCCATGAGCTTCACTCCGGGCACCGAGAAGCTGCCCACCCTCTACAGCTTCGACATCTTCGACACCCTGATCGCCCGCAATGTCGTCGAGCCACACGGCGTCTTCTACTACGTCCGCGACCGGCTCGCCGATGACCACGGCCTCCCCGCGCACGTCCGCGACAGCTACGTGACGATCCGGATCCAGGCCGAGGCCAATGTCCGGGAGAGCCGGCGCAAGCGCCCCGAGCTCGTCGACTCCGCGGATCTCGAGATCACCGTCGCCGAGATCTACGACCGGATCGCGGAGGTCTACGGCCTCACGGCACCCCAGCGCGACAAGCTCCTCGAGCTCGAGCTCGAGGGCGAATATCTCTCGAGCACCCCCCGCAAGAACATGATCGAGCGCGCGCTCACCCTCGCCCGGGCGGGCGAGACGGTGATCCTGCTCAGCGACATGTACCTCCCCGAGGCCTTCGTGAAGAGCCTGCTGGCGAAGTCCTCACCGGAGCTGGCGGAGCTCCCGCTGTACCTGTCGAATGTCTGGCGCGGGCAGAAGACCACGAAGAAGCTCTTCCTCGACGCCTACGCCGATCTCGACTACCGCTTCGGCGAGTGGAAGCACGTCGGCGACAACCGGCTCGCCGATGTCGTCCGGCCGACCTCGCTGGGCATCAAGACGCAACAGCTGAAGACGCCCAAGCTGCGCCCCTACGAGCGCCGGCTGGTCACCGAGATCGGGACCTACGACTCCTATCTCGTGGCCGGCATGATGCAGGCCTACTCGGCCCGCGGACGGCGATCGCCGGCGGAAGAGTTCGCCTACCGCTGTGCTGCGCTCTACCTGGTCCCCTACGTCGGCTGGGTGATCGACGACGCACTTGAGCGGGGCTACAAGACGCTGTACTTCGTCTCTCGCGACGGCCATCACATGAAGCCGATCGCCGACGCCCTCATCAAGGCTCGTGGCGTCGACCTGCGCACGAAGTACATCTACGGCTCCCGACGCGCCTGGCGACTGGCCGCCCAGTTCGACGGAATCGACGACGCGACCTTCTCGGCATACGGCAGCTTCGCCGGTGCCCAGACCCTCGAGGAGCTCGCCGAGTCCGCCGACCTGACCGTCGAGGCGCTCATCGACTTCGTCCCGGGTCTCCGTCGCTACCGCGGCGAGGACCTCTCCCGCGTCGAACAGGCCGATGCCCGGGACCTGATGGCCGCCTCGCCGCGACTGCGCACCCACCTCCGGCAGCGCTCGCAGGAGGACCGCGATCTGGCCTGCGCCTATTTCACCCAGGAGATGGATCTCGACGAGCCCTTCGGCGTCGTCGAGTACTGGGGTCGTGGCTACACCCAGGATTGCATGGTGCGCCTGATCGCCTCGGCGACCGGCTCTTCCCGGCCGGTGCCCTTCTACTACGCCCGCAGCATCTACTTCACCGAAGGCGACGCGATCCGGCACAACTTCACGACCTCGACGTACTCGATGCTCGTCATCGAGGCACTTTTCGCCAATCTCCCCTACGGCACCGTCGAGCGCTACGAATGGCTGGCCGACGGCACGGTGGCGCCGGTGACTTCACCGCGCCCCTTCGACGAGGAACTGCACAAGGCGATGGAGCAGCACTTGCCCGACTTCGCCGTCGACTTCGCCCGGCTCCCCGTGCTGGACCGCCCCCGGCTGCGCCGCGATCTCTTCGCCTTCGCCTTCAAGGACTACGACGAGAACCAGGAGGCGCCGCTCTACCTGGACCGCATCGCCCACCTGCACGACGCGGTCTCGCTGGGCGCCTCCGAGCAGGAGTTCGCTCCGCGGCTCACGGTGGGCGACTTCGTCCGCTACATGGCCGGGACGCGGCTGAAGTCGATCTCACGGTCGGTGCCGATGAGCCAGGCGCGCACGCACGGGCTCGCGCGCAAGCTCTTCGACGCCAAGGTCCGGCACAACTGGCCCCGCTACGTCCACGAGGACCGTCGTACCGAGGCCCGCCCGGAGAAGTGGCGGCGGGACCGGCAGCAGCCGCCGCCCCCCGAGGGACGCCTTCGCAGGCTGCTACGACGCCGTTGACTCGTCGCTCAGCACCCACGCCAAGGTGCTGTCCGAAGGCATCTCGTCGGCCTTGAACTTGTAGGTCAGCTTGTGCACCGGCGAGGCGGCCAGCAGTCGGCGCAGCTCGTCGGGCTCGGCCGGCTCACGCAGGCGGCGTACGACGGCAAGGGCTGGATCGGGATGCGGCAGTGCGAGTGCGTCCCACTGAGTCCGGTAGCGATCATCGACCCAGTAGAGCATCTCGACCACGTCGTGCATCATGAAGTAGTTGGTGCGCTCGGCCTTCTCCTGCCACCACCGCGCGAAACCACCCTCGATCATCGTCGCGATGTAGTCGCCGGGCAACGCGGCCATCATCCAGGTGCCGATGCGTGATCGCAGATAGGCGTGGCAGAAGAAGCCCTGCTCCAGCCATGGCCCAAAGGCCGCCTTCAGGTCGCCGGTCACCAGACAGGTGGCGTCGACCCAGATGCCGCCGTGCTGGCGCAGCAGGGCGAGCCGCAGGATGTCGGAGAAGTGCGTCGGATCCGTTGCGGCC
>JASLCW010000197.1 GCA_030151765.1 Marmoricola sp. | reverse complement strand
TCTTCGAGGACGCCGCCATCGACCAGGCCGTCGAGGGCATCGTCGGCGGCATCTTCTTCAACCAGGGCCACGTCTGCTGTGCGGGCAGCCGCCTGCTGGTGCAGGAGTCCGTGGCCGACGAGGTGATGGCGCGGCTCAAGCGCCGCATGAAGACGCTGCGCGTGGGCGATCCTCTCGACAAGAACACCGACATCGGCGCCATCAACTCCGCCGAGCAGCTGGCGAAGATCAAGGAGCTGTCGGGCATCGGCGAGGCCGAGGGCGCCGAGCGCTGGTCACCGCCGTGCGAACTGCCCGACAAGGGATTCTGGTTCCCGCCGACGGTCTTCACGGGCGTCAGCCAGGCCCACCGGATCGCCCGCGAGGAGATCTTCGGGCCGGTCCTGTCGGTGCTCACCTTCCGCACGCCCAAGGAGGCGGTCGAGAAGGCGAACAACACGCCGTACGGCCTCTCCGCGGGCATCTGGACCGAGAAGGGCTCCCGGATCCTCTGGATGGCCGGCCAGCTGCGGGCCGGTGTCATCTGGTCCAACACCTTCAACAAGTTCGACCCGACCAGTCCCTTCGGCGGCTACAAGGAGTCCGGATACGGCCGCGAGGGCGGCCGGCACGGACTCGCCGCCTACCTCAAGACGGAGAACGGCCGATGACCCGGCTCGACGTGCGCAAGACCTGGAAGCTCTACATCGGCGGCGCCTTCCCGCGCTCCGAGTCGGCCCGATCCTATGTCGTCAACGACGCCAAGGGACGCTTCCTGGCCAATGCCTCGTGGGCCTCCCGCAAGGACGCCCGCGACGCGGTCAAGGCCGCCCGGTCGGCCTTCGGGGGCTGGTCCGCGCGTACGGCGTACAACCGTGGCCAGGTGCTCTACCGGATCGCCGAGGTGATGGAGGGCCGACGCGACCAGTTCGAGGCCGAGCTGCGCGCCGCCGAGGGCATCACCCCCGCCAAGGCACGCCAGTACGTCGACGCCGCCATCGACCGCATGGTCTGGTACGCCGGCTGGACCGACAAGATCACCCAGGTGATCGGTGGCGCCAACCCGGTCGCCGGCCCCTATTTCAATCACAGCGCTCCCGAGCCGACCGGCGTGGTCGCCATCGTGGCGCCGACGGGGCCGCTGCTCGGCCTCGTGTCCGTGATCGCACCGGTGATCGCCACCGGCAACACCTGTGTCGTGATCGCCAGCGAGCCGCACCCGTTGACCGCGATCACCCTGGGCGAGGTCATGGCGACGAGTGACCTGCCCGGTGGCGTCGTCAACGTGCTCACCGGCCCGGTCGCCGAGATCGCACCCTGGCTGGCGAGCCACATGGACGTCAACGGAATCGACCTCACGGGCGTGTCCGACGCCGTACTGGCCCGCGATCTGGAGGCCGCTGCCGCCGACAATCTGAAGCGGGTACGACGTGCCGGCGTCGAGGATCTCCTCGCCGAGCCGGCGCTGGACCGGATGAGCCGCTTCCTGGAGCTGAAGACGGTCTGGCACCCTCTCGGCCTCTGAACGATTCCTGGATCGGGCGCTACGGCTGATAATCTGCGGCAGATCTTTCCGGACAAAATGTCCGGTTCTCGGGGAAGAGATTCACATGTCGTTTCTGACAAACCTGCGTAAGCCTGTGGTCCTCATCGCGACCGGTGCCGTCGTGATCGCGGTCGGCGCGACCGTTCTCGTCGTCCAGCAGGACTCGTCGCACAACACACCGCTGACGGACGCCAGCAAGGTGCTCCAGTCGGTCGACGTGACGATGGCGCCCAATGGCGACCTGACCAAGGTCAAGGGCACCGTCGTCGGGACCACGAGCACACACAAGAACTTCACCAACGAGAACAGCTACTCCCCCGCGTCGGCGGAGAGCGACATCCCGGTCCGGATCCTCACGTCGTACCGCACCGCGAAGGGCTCGGGCACGGACCTGTCGAAGCTGGACGGATACACCGGTCCGCTCCAGCTCCAGTTCACCGTCCAGAACCTCACGGTCGCACCCCGCGAGGTGCACTATGCGGTCAACGGACGTCAGTTCACCCGCTCGGCGATGGTCGGCGTGCCGATGACCGTGGTGGCCTCGACCGACCTGGGCGGGCTCAAGCCCTCCTCGGTCCGGACGACGGCCGGCGACGAGTTCGCGGCCACCAACGGCGTGCTGAGCAAGAGCTCCTCCGGCAACACCCAGGTGCAGTGGGCCACCATCCTCGCCCCGCCGCAGCTCGGTTCCAGCACCACGCTGACGCTCGCCGTGGACGCCAAGGACTTCAAGGTGCCCGACCTCGACGTGAGCGTGCAGCCGGGCCTGATCACCGATCCTTCGATCGGCGCGCTGATCGACACCGCCTTCAACCCCGAGAAGTCGAGCCAGATGAGTCTCGAGCAGCGCACGGTGGACCTCGTCGGTGAGGTGACCTCGGTGCTCGCCCGCGCCGGCAGGACCATCACCAAGGTCCGCCGGACGCTCAACCAGTCCTCGCGCGAGCTCGGCACCCAGACGGTCCAGGACCTCAAGGCCAGCACCACGGGCGTGACGGAGTCGGTCAAGAGCCTCACCGGCTCGGTCAATTCGCTCGGCAACAGCCTCGACTCGTCCCTGAAGACCACCCGCTCGCTGACCATCAGCGAACTGCGCTCGATGGTCCGGTCCGTCTCGAGCATGCTCGGCGACACCTCGGCCACGCCGACCACGACGAAGCTGACCGGCACCGGCTGCAATGTCACAGTGGCGGACAAGCCGAAGGGCGCCTCGTCGATCTACGGCACGCTGCTCCAGGTCACCAGCCAGCTCGACGCCTACTCCGGCGCGACCGACCAGTGCAAGACCGAGATCAGCTCGGCGCTGAACGACAACCTCACCGCGGTCGACGACATCCTCGACACCGCGCACACCAAGTTCGCGCAGGTCGCCGCCGACCTGGCCACCGCGGCCGGCTCGATCCCCGGCCAGATCAGCGCGATCAGCACCATCGACACGGCGGCCAACCTGGTCACCAGCCTGCTCAGCTTCCTCAACGGCTCCGGCGGGCTCGACACCACCCAGGCGACGACCGACTACACGACCGCGAAGACCGCGGTGGCCGACATCGTCACGGCCGTGAACGCGGTGCACGACCAGGCGAAGACCGCCTCCGACAACCTGTTGGCGGTCGGCACCGATCTGGCCGCGAAGATCTGCGATCTGGCCACCTCGGGGGCCTTCGACGCCGCCACCGCGGCGACCCTGCGCGCCTACACGTCGACGACCCAGTGCGACGGCAGCCCCGGTACGACGACCGCCCCTGACGGCAAGGAGCCGCTGTCCACCCAGGCGAGCGACCTCCAGGCCCTCGTCGCGGCGACCGACCTGAACCCGAAGCCGGCGAGCAGCGGCGGCGACCTCTACAAGGCCGTGAAGACCGCGCAGACCGCTCTCGACGACCTGGGCAAGGACATCCCCGCCCTCTCCAACGCGTCGGGCAACCAGAACAGCAACGTGACCAACAAGGTCCTCAACCTGCAGGCCGCCATCCAGGCGGTTCAGGACTCGCTGAGCAGCGTCTCGACGACCGCCCAGAAGGCGCTCAACGACGCCAGCGCGGCCGTCACGAACGAGTCTGACAAGGCCGTCAGTGACGCGAAGCAGGGCACCAGCGACCAGGCGACGACGAGCCAGTCCGATCTCGCGAAGCTCTTCGCGCTCTCGACGGCCGGTCTCACCTCGGCCGCGGACCAGATCACCACCGACGGCGCCAAGGCGATCGACGCCCAGAAGAAGCATTTCGCCGGTGACGCGAAGAGCGCCGGAGACAACATCAAGTCCTCCGTGAAGCAGGGGCTCGGCGACATCTCGGCGAGCGTGGCCGGCTCGACGAAGGATCTCGCCGGCGCGCAGAAGCTGCTCACCGGCGATCTCCGCAATGTGCTGCTCGACCTCGGTACGCCGTCCGTCAAGGGCTCCGGTCTCCTCGGCTCGATGGCGACCAATTCCGCGACCGCGGGCGTCGCCAATGTCCAGCTGGCCCTGGCCGCGCGCAAGGCCTCGGCGTACGGCAGTGTCCGCAACAGCGACATCGCCGGACTGATGCTGCGACAGGCGCAGACCGACGAGGCGCTCACCCTCCAGTCGGAGCTGCCCGCCTTCCGCCTGCACCTCCCCTCGAGCGCCGACCACCACACGATCTACACCTTCCACCTGCGGGCCGACTGATGGCGCTCGCCTGGCGAGCAGCGGTCCTCGGTACGACGGCCGCCTTGCTCGTCACCGGATGTGGTGGCGGCTCCGGGACGACCGGAGAGCGCACGCAGCCGGCCCCGGTGGCCCTGCACGCCAAGGGCGCACCGTCCGACCTGCGTATCGGCGTGGTCGTCACGCTGACCTCCACGCCCGGCGAGGGCGCGGACTGGAGCGAGGCCTCGGAGGGCGCCCAGGTCGCCGCCTTCCGCTACCAACTCGGCGGCACCGGCGTGAGCCTGACGGCGGTCAACGACAAGGGCACGCCGGAAGGCGCCCGCGCCGCGGTCGGCCAGCTGGCCGCCGACCACGTCGCCGGCATCGTCTTCGCCACCTCGGGCTCACATGTCGGCGCGGGGCTCACGTCTGCGCAGAGTTCCGGCATCCCCTCGGTCCTCGCCTACACCACGACGGCACCGCTTCCCGCGGACGCGTGGTCGATCGCTCCGGGCGCCAAGCAGATCGGCGAGGCGCTCGCACACCGGCTGATGACGGTCGGCGCCTCGACGCCGGTCGTCGTCGACGCCGGCGGCGGGGTGCCCCCGGGGCTGACCGGCATCCGGGTCGTGCGCTTCGCGAGCGGCGGCGACGGCAGCCAGGTGGCCAACCAGGTGACCAGGCTCAAGCGCACCAAGGCCGTCGACGCCGTGGTCGTCTCCGGCGACGCGAAGTCCGAGGCGACCGTCGTCGCGGCGATCGAGGGTGCCGGACTGGGTCTCCCCATCCTGTTGACCCCGGCGGCACTCAGCCCGGCCTTCGCGCCGGCCCTGGACCATGCCGGCGGCTCGCTCGACACGCCCTTCACCACCATCGGCGTCCCGAGCCCCGACACCACCGCGCTCTCCAAGAGTGCCTCGGGGGCGGCGGCCTCGGCCTTCCTGTCCGCGCTCCGCACGGCAGCGGACAGCCCCACGCTGAAGGACTTCTTCGACGCCGAGAGCTTCGGCACCGTGGCGGCCGGCGCCGATGCGGGCAGCCACGACGCGGTCGTCGCCCTGGTAGCCGCCGCCGCCCGGGCCGGCAGTGCCGATCCGGCGAAGGTGCTGGCCGCACTCAAGTCCCTCTCGCTCACTCCCGCGGACGGCCTCGCCGGTCCGGCCCTGGACTTCAGCCACCAGCAGGCACTGGGTACGACGGGAGCCGGCGTACTGGAGTCGACCACCCAGGGGTCCGAACTCAGGCCGCCCTCGAAGCAGACACAGCTCTTCTGGTTCACTGCACCGGGCGAGTGAAGGAGGATCCTCGATGCGGCTCGTGATCGATGCCAACGGCACCCGTCACGACGTGAACGTGGCCCAGGTCTCCGACGACGCCACTCTCGCGGACCTCATCGAGGCATGCTCGGGCGTGCCGGCCACGGCCGACGAGGTCTGGTGGGTCGACGAGCGGGAGCACCGGGGCGCCGACCCGGTCCGCGAGCTCACGCTGCTCGACGGCTCCGTCATCGCACCCCACGCCTCTCCGTCGCCCCAGCCCATCACGGGCTGGTCGGTGTCCATGTCAGGTGGCCTCGACGCCGGCGAGACCGTCCCGGTCCCCCGCGGTCGCCCCCTGGTCATCGGCCGTTCCCCGCAGGCGGACCTGTACGTCGACTCCCCCAGCCTGTCCTGGACGCACGTCACGATCACCCTCGAGGGCGCCGGGGTACGGATCCTCGACCCGGGCTCGACCAATGGCACCTACGCCGACGGCAACCGGCTTCCCGACGAGGGCCTGCTGATCACCGCGGAGACGGCCGTCGTGGCCGGCGGCGCCTCCTTCATGGTGCGTCCCGAGCTCGGCGAGAGCCTGACGGCCAAGCCCGGCAGCCTGCACAACCTGACCGCCTCCCACACGGCGCCCTTCAACCGGCCGCCGCGGCCGGGACGCCCCGGCGATCCGGACTCGGTCGCCCCGCCGCAGCGCAAGAATCCCAATCCGGCCGGCAAGTTCAGCACCATCACCGTCGTGGCGCCGCTCGCGATCGCGATGGTCATGGTGATCAGCTCCGGCAGCATGACCTATGCGCTCGTCGCGCTGATGAGCCCGGTGATGGCGGTCGGCACGTGGTGGGAGGGCAAGCGCCGTCACAAGAAGGAGACCTCCGAGGAGACCGAGCGCTTCGCCAAGGCGCTCGACACCCTTCAGGAGGATCTCGCCCGCGCCGCCGGGCGAGCCCGTGCTCGACGTCGTGTCGAGGCCCCCGACCCGGCGCTGACGATCCGGCGCGCGGCACTGCCGACCACGCAGATGTGGCAGCGACGATCGACCAGTGACGACTTCCTGTCCCTGCACATCGGCATCGGCGACGTGCCGTGGAAGCCCCCGATCAGCCAGCAGAACCTGGACCGCCTCGACGACGACGTCCGGGTGCTGGTCGACGAGGCGCGGCTCCCCGCCGCACCGGTCATCGCCGACCTCAACGACGCCGGCGTCATCGGCATCGTCGGCGATCGGGCCGGCGCGCTCGCCCTGGCCCGGAGCCTGCTCTGCCAGGCGACCGTCCACTGCGGCCCGGCAGATCTCACGGTCGGCGTCTTCTGCGATCGCGGGCGCGACGGCGAATGGTCCTGGACCTCCTGGCTCCCCCACGTACGCCGGATCGGCGCCGAGTCCGACGCTCAGTGGGTCTCCTCCGAACGCGACCGCAGCCTCGGGCTGCTGCAGGCGATGCGCGACGGTCTCGACCGCTTCCCGACGCCGGCCGTCCTGCTGGTCCTCGACTCGGACGTTCTGACCGAGGGACGCGATGCGCCCGCACGCGCCCTGCTCGGCCGCAATCGCCCGGTACCCGGGACCGCGGACGCAGCACGCACGAAGGTCTCCGGGATCGTCATCGCCTCGACGGAGGAGCAGCTGCCCGCTTCGTGCACGGTCGTCGTCACGGTGCGTGACGACGCTGCCGCGACCGCATCGCAGCCGGGCGACCTCTCGACGGTCGAGGAGCTCGTACTGGCCGGGCTCAGCCTCGA
>JASLCW010000150.1 GCA_030151765.1 Marmoricola sp. | reverse complement strand
ATCGTCGACACCAAGAAGGAGCACCTCGCCGTCGAGGAGGCGCGCAAGCTCCGGATCCCGATCATCGGCATCCTGGACACCAACTGCGACCCCGACGAGGTCGACTTCCCGATCCCGGGCAACGACGACGCGATCCGCGCCGTCAGCCTGCTCACCCGCGTCATCGCCGACGCCGTTGCCGATGGCCTGATCGCCCGCTCGGGCGCCAAGGCCGAGGGCGACAAGGCCGAGATCGGCGCGGACGAGCCGCTGGCCGACTGGGAGCGCGACCTGCTCCAGGGCGAGAAGGCCGAGGCCCCCGCTGCCGACGCCGCTGCTGAGGCGCCTGCCGCTGAGGCCGCCGCCGAGGCACCCGCCGAGGCCCCCGTTGAGGCCCCCGCTGCTGAGGCGCCCGCCGCCGAAGCCGGCAACTGATCACTCCGACACAGCGAAGGACAACGCACCACATGGCAATCACTGCTGCCGACGTCAAGAAGCTGCGTGACCTCACGTCCGCCGGCATGATGGACGCGAAGAAGGCGCTCGTCGAGGCTGACGGCGACTTCGACAAGGCCGTCGAGATCCTGCGCGTCAAGGGCCAGGCCCGTGCCGAGAAGCGCGCCGGTGAGCGCGAGGCCACCGCCGGCCTCGTCGTCGCCGCCGGCAACGCCCTGGTCGAGCTGAAGAGCGAGACCGACTTCGTCGCCAAGAACCCCGACTTCGTCGCCGCCGCCCAGCGGATCGTCGAGGCCGCGGACGGCGCGAAGGCCACCGACGTCGAGACCCTGAAGGCCGTCGCGCTCGACGGTTCCACCGTCGGCGAGGTCGTCGAGAACCTCGCCATCACCATCGGCGAGAAGATCGAGCTCGGCGAGGTCGCCTGGTTCGACGGTGTCACCACCGTCTACCTGCACAAGCGCGCCTCGGACTTGCCCGCCGCGGTCGGCGTACTCATCGAGTACGACGGCGACGAGGCCGCCGCCCGCAACGCCGCGATGCAGATCGCCGCGATGAAGGCCCAGTACCTCACCCGCGACGAGGTTCCCGCCGAGGTCGTCGAGGCCGAGCGCGACGTGCTCACCAAGAAGACCCTCGAGGAGGGCAAGCCAGAGGCCGCGGTCGCCAAGATCGTCGAGGGCCGCCTGGGTGCCTTCTTCAAGGACATCGTCCTGCTCGAGCAGGAGTCCGTGACCGAGGCGAAGAAGTCCGTCAAGGACGTCCTCGACGCCGCAGGCACCACCGTCAAGCGGTTCGCTCGCTTTGAAGTGGGAGCCTGATCAAAGGCAATCATCCGGAGCCGGTCATCCCGCGTGGATGACCGGCTCCGGCCATGTTCCGGTAGGTTTCACCCCGACGATGGGAGTCAGATGACGGCGTACAAGCGGGTGCTGCTCAAGCTCTCCGGTGAGGTCTTCGGCGGCGGCGAGGTCGGGGTCGATCCCGACGTGGTGGCCACGATCGCGCGGGAGATCGCGGCGGTCCAGGAGGCCGGCGTCCAGGTCGCGGTGGTGACCGGTGGCGGCAATTTCTTCCGCGGCGCCGAACTCCAGCAGCGCGGCATGGACCGGGCCCGTGCGGACTACATGGGCATGCTCGGCATCGTCATGAACTGTCTCGCCCTCCAGGACTTCCTGGAGAAGCTCGGCGTCGACACCCGCGTGCAGACCGCCATCACGATGGGCCAGGTCGCCGAGCCCTACATCCCGCGTCGTGCGATCCGCCATCTCGAGAAGGGTCGCGTCGTGATCTTCGGCGCCGGCATGGGGCTGCCCTACTTCTCGACCGACACCGTGGCCGCCCAGCGTGCGCTGGAGCGCAAGGGCGATGTCGTCCTGGTCGCCAAGAACGGGGTCGACGGCGTCTACACCGCCGACCCGCGCCAGGACCCCGACGCGATCAAGCTCGACCACGTCACCTACGACGACGCGATCGCGCAGGGTCTGCGGATCATGGACCAGACCGCCTTCGCCCTGTGCGGTGAGAACAAGCTGCCGATGGTCGTCTTCGGGATGGAGCCCGAGGGCAACATCCTCCGGGTCGTCCAGGGTGAGAAGATCGGCACGCTGGTGAGCGCGGCGGAATAGGCCCGAGGCCGCCGTACCACCACAACATTCGACGAGGAGAGACCCGTGATCAACCAGACGCTCAATGACGCCGAGACCAAGATGGGCAAGGCGGTCGAGGTGACCCGCGAGGAGTTCGCAGCGATCCGGGCCGGCCGTGCGCACCCGAGCATGTTCGGCAAGCTCACCGCCGAGTACTACGGCACGCCGACCCCGCTGCAGCAGCTGGCCTCGTTCACGCAGCCCGAGGCGCGCGTGATCCTGATCGCGCCCTTCGACATGGGCTCGATGTCGGCCATCGAGAAGGCGATCCGCGATTCCGACCTCGGCATCAACCCGACCAACGACGGCAAGGTGCTGCGCTGCGTCTTCCCGGAGCTGACCGAGGAGCGCCGCAAGGAGTACATCAAGGTCGCCAAGGGCAAGGCGGAGGAGGGCCGGGTCTCGGTCCGCAACATCCGTCGTAACGCCAAGCAGGCGATGGAACAGCTCGAGAAGGACGGCGAGGTCGGCAAGGACGACGTCACCGGCGGTGAGAAGCGGCTCGACGCGACCACCAAGAAGTTCACCGACCAGATCGACGACATGCTCAAGCACAAGGAAGCCGAACTCCTCGAGGTCTGAGGCCGAGATGAGCGAGACGAGTGCGTCGGCGGAGCCCGCCAAGGACCACGGACGCGCGGGACGCGACCTGCGCGCTGCCGTGGCGTCGGCGGTCGTGCTGCTGGCGCTGATCGCCGGGACGCTCTTCTTCGTCAAGTCGCTCTTCATGCTGGTCGTCGCGGCGGCCGTCGTGGTGGCGGTCTGGGAACTGCACAAGGGCCTGCTCGCCAAGGACATCGACATCCCGGAGCAGCCGGTGATGATCGGCGGCGTCGTGATGGTCGCGGTCGCCTACTTCTGGGGTGCGCCCAGCCTTGTGACCGCTACGGCGGTGAGTGCGCTGGCGATCATGCTCTGGCTGTTGCGACGCGGGGTCGACGGCTTCGTGCG
>JASLCW010000147.1 GCA_030151765.1 Marmoricola sp. | reverse complement strand
GGTGTTCACCGACTCGCTGGTTGCCGTGAACGGCAACTACGACGACGTCAACAAGCTGGCCTCGGAGATCGCCGGCGAAGAGGACGGCTGGGCGTTTGTGAACGTCAACGTGCGCCCGTTCTACGCCGAGGGATCCAAAACCCTCGGGTATGAGATCGCCGAGCAGCTCGGCTGGCGACTCCCGGACCAGATCGTGATCCCGGTGGCCTCCGGCTCGCAGCTCACCAAGGTCGACAAGGCCTTCCAGGAGCTGATCAAGCTCGGGCTGGTCGAGGACAAGCCCTACCGCGTCTTCGGCGCGCAGGCGACCGGCTGCTCCCCCGTCTCGGTCGCCTTCCGCGAGGGCCACGACGTGGTCCGCCCGGTGAAGCCCGACACCATCGCCAAGTCGGTGGCCAGGCGCAACCCGGCCGACGGCCCCTACGTGCTCGACGTCTGCCGTCGTACCAACGGCGCCGTCACCGACGTGACCGACGACGAGATCCGCGAGGCGATCGTGCTGCTGGCGCGCACCGAGGGCATCTTCACCGAGACCGCCGGCGGCACCACGGTCGCCTGCCTGAAGAAGCTGGTGGAGAGCGGCCAGCTCGACCCCGAGCTCGAGACCGTCGTGATCAACACCGGCCACGGCCTCAAGACACTCGACTCGGTCGCCGACAAGGTCGCGCCCGCGGCCACCATTCCCCCCACGTACGACGCCTTCGCCGCCACCGGCATCGCCTGAGACCGAGGAAACATCATGAGCATCTCCGTCCGGATCCCCACGATCCTGCGCACCTACACCGGCGGCGAGAAGGAGGTCGCCGCCGACGGCGACAACCTGGCCGCCGTCCTCGACGACCTCGAGGCCAACTACACCGGCATCAAGGCACGCGTGCTCGACGACAACGGCGACATCCGCCGTTTCGTCAATGTGTACGTCGACAACGAGGACGTCCGCTTCCTCGAAGGGCTCGGCACCGCAACCCCCGCGGGCAGCCAGTTGTCGATCATTCCCGCCGTCGCCGGAGGCTGATCGCTCGACCTCGGCCCGGCGACGGGCATAGCGTCGACTCATGAGTGTTCTGCGGACCAAGAGCATCGAGCAGTCCCTGCACGACACCGAGGATCCGGAGTACCAGCTCAAGAAGCGACTCAGCGCGCTCGACCTGACCGTCTTCGGCATCGGCGTGATCATCGGCGCCGGCATCTTCACCCTGACCGGCAGGGCGGCCGCCCAGTACGCCGGTCCGGGCGTGGTCTTCTCCTTCACCATCGCCGCGATCTGCTGCGGCCTGGCGGCGCTCTGCTATGCCGAATTCGCCTCGACGGTCCCTGTCTCGGGATCGGCGTACACCTTCTCGTACGCAACGCTCGGCGAGCTGGTGGCGTGGATCATCGGCTGGGACCTGATCCTGGAGTTGATGCTCGGCGCCTCGGTCGTGGCGCAGGGCTGGAGCACCTACCTGGTCACCTTCCTCGGTGAGATCGGCGTCGACTGGCCGAGCGCGATCGGGCCGGAGGCCAGTGCGCACTGGGGCCATCTCAACCTGGCGGCCGCGCTGCTCGTCGTCATCCTGACCGCCTTGGTCACGGTGGGCATCAAGGAGTCGATGCGGGTCAACCTGGTCCTGGTCGGCGTGAAGCTCTTCATCGTGCTCTTCGTGATCATCGCCGGCATCTCGCTGATCAACACCGCCAACTACCACCCCTTCGTGCCGCACTCGGCATCGCCGATCGAGTCCACCGGACTGACCCAGCCTCTCTTCCAGGCGCTCTTCGGCATCAAGGCGCAGACCTTCGGCGTCCTCGGCATCGTCTCGGCGGCGTCGGTCGTCTTCTTCGCCTACATCGGCTTCGACGTGGTCGCCACGACGGCCGAGGAGGCGAAGAATCCGCAGCGCGACCTGCCCCGCGGGATCATCGGCTCGCTGGCGATCTGCACGATCCTGTACGTCGCCGTCTCGCTGGTCATCACCGGCATGGTGAAGTACGACAGGATCGACACCAGCGCGGCGCTGGCGACCGCCTTCAAGGACTACGGCAAGGACGGCTTCGCGACTCTGATCTCCGCCGGGGCCGTGGCCGGCCTGACGACGGTCGTGATGACGCTGATGATCGGCGCCGTACGCGTCCTCTTCGCGATGAGCCGCGACGGCCTGCTACCACGCCAGTTCGCGCAGGTGAACCCGCGGACCGGCACACCGGTGCGGATCAGCCTGGCCATCGGCGCGCTGGTCCTGATCGTCGCCACCCTCACCCCGATCGGCAAGCTCGAGGAGATGGTCAACATCGGCACCCTGACCGCCTTCGCCCTGGTGTCGCTGTCGATCCCGATCCTGCGCAAGCGTCGCCCCGACCTGAAGCGCTCCTTCACGGTGCCCTTCAACCCGGTGCTGCCCTGGCTGGCCGCGCTGGTCTGCCTCTACCTCGCGCTCAACCTCAGCCTGGAGACCTGGCTGCGCTTCGTGATCTGGATGGCGATCGGCTTCGCGCTCTACTTCGGCTACGGCTATCGGCACAGCCGGGTCGGTCTCGGCGAGGGAGTTCCGGCGCAGGACTTCTCCGCGCGTGAGCCCACTCGCCGCTGACCTCTAG
>JASLCW010000138.1 GCA_030151765.1 Marmoricola sp. | reverse complement strand
GGGGCTGTGGCGCAGTTGGTAGCGCGTCTCGTTCGCAATGAGAAGGTCAGGGGTTCGAATCCCCTCAGCTCCACCAAGTCAGACCGCCGGCAGGCGGTCTTTCTGTTTCTCTGAGCCGGGTCAGGGGCCGGGCTGCCGCGGGTCTTCGCCGACATCGAACCGGTTGCCGTCCGGGTCGGCGAACACGAAGGTCCGTAGCCCGAAGTCGGCGTCACGGATTCCTTTGACTACGCGGACTCCCTGCTCGGCGCATCGCTGGTACAGGACGTCGATCCCGGTCACCATCAGGTGTGCGACGTTGGCCGTCGTGCCACGGTGGCCGGGGACGAGCGTCAGGTGCAGCTCGGCGGCATCGCCGGCGAGGATGGCGAACCCGATCGGGTCGCCGTTGGTGAACACGATCTCGAGGCCGAGAAGCTCGCGGTGGAAGGCGATCGCGCGTGACAAGTCGCTGACGGCGATCGTCGGCGCGAATCGGCCGAGACGAACGGGTGCGGACATACCGAGGCTCCTGACGTACGGGTGACTTGGGGGTTC
Source organism: Marmoricola sp. (assembly GCA_030151765.1). Taxonomy (GTDB): domain Bacteria; phylum Actinomycetota; class Actinomycetes; order Propionibacteriales; family Nocardioidaceae; genus Marmoricola. The sequence goes on along the minus strand of JASLCW010000138.1, from coordinate 6,505 downwards.
AGCGGCCAGGCGGTGCCGGCCGGTGGGAGGTCACGGATGACGGAGCGGTGTCCTGTGCTGGGAGGCTAGCAGCAGATCGAGTATCGGCCGGGCGTCGTCATTCGAATAGATATGGACGAGTCGTTCATATATATTGATGATGAGTGCAGCAGACCTACCCAGGAACTCAGGAGGTTTCCGTGAACAGCCCATGCGTCGCCCTCGTCATCGGCGGATCGGGAGGCATCGGCAGCAGCGTCGTCGAGCGGCTGGCCCGTGACGGATTCGCTGTCGTCGTGCACTACGCCGGCAATGCCGCGCGCGCCGAGGAGATGGCCGAAGGGATCCGCACCGAAGGCGGACGGGCGATCGCCGTCGGCGGCGATGTCGCCGACGAGCTCGCGATGGCGGCCGCATTCGCCGCCGTCGAGCGGGAGTACGGCGGCATCGACGTCGTCGTGAACACCGCCGGCATCATGATCCTGTCACCGATCGCGACCATGGATCTCGACGATCTCGACCGGATGCACCGCACCAACATCCGGGGCACCTTCGTCGTCTCCCAGCTTGCTGCCAACCGACTCCGGGCGGGTGGCGCGCTGATCAACTTCTCGACCACGGTCACCCGCACGCACTTCCCGTCGTACGCCGGATACGTCGCCTCCAAGGCCGCGGTGGAGTCGATGACCCTGATCCTCGCCCGCGAGCTGCGCGGCAGGGACATCACCGTCAACGCCGTCGCTCCCGGTCCGACCGCGACGCCGCTCTTCCTCGACGGCAAGGACGAGGGCACGATCGCGAACCTGACGAAGGCCGCTCCGCTCGAGCGCCTGGGGCAGCCGGAGGACATCGCCGAGTCGGTGGCCTTCCTCGCCGGCCCGGCACGCTGGGTCAACGGCCAGGTGGTGTACGTGAACGGCGGCCTCGCGTGACGGGCGACGGGGCCACTTCCGCCAGGCGCGGCCGGGGACGGCGCCCGGCCGACGAGGTCCGTGCGGACGTCCTGCGCACCGTGGGAGACCTGCTGCTCGGCGAGGGAAGCGCCAACCTCACCTTCGAGAGGGTGGCGCGCGAGGCCGGGGTCAGCAGGACCACGCTCTACAAGTGGTGGCCCTCGAAAGGCGCCCTTGCGCTCGACGGCTACTTCCACGCGGTGCAGGAGACGCTCGCCTTCCCCGACACCGGCGACATCCGGGCCGACCTCCGGACGCAGTTGCACGCCTTCGCGGAGGTGATGACCAGGACTCCCGGCGGCCGGGTGCTGGCCGAGCTGATCGGCCAGTCGCAGACCGATCCGGACCTGGCCGCGGCGTACCGCTCGCTCTACTCGGCCGAGCGCCGACGCCTCGCCGCCGAACGGATCGGCGCCGCCCAGGCGTGCGGGCAGATCCGGCCCGACGCCGATCCGCAGGTTCTCGTCGACCAGCTCTGGGGAGCGGTCTATCACCGCTTGCTCATTCCCGACGAGCCCGTGACCGAGTCCTTCGTCGACGCCCTGGTCGACAACGTCATGGACGGGGTCCGGACGCACTGACGGGGGTGGCTCAGGCGTAGCGGAAGGCCCGGCCCTCCCTCCGGGCGAAGCCGCTGCGGGTCAGGCGATGGAGCAGGCCCGGGATCCGCCCTTGAGCGGTGAGAATCTCCGCACCGAGGCCCTCGGGCAGGCCGTCGAGGCCCCAGGGCACAAGGAAGAGCAGCATCGACGTCGGATAGGCCCGGCTCGCCGCGGCTTCGATCTCGGCGTACTCCGCGCTGCTGAGCGTGCGCTGCAGGTAGGGGAGCGCGTCGGTCTCCTCGTGGGCCAGATGGGCCTCGAGCAGCTCCCTGGTCATGCTCATCTGTACGACGAGCGCGTCGCGATGCTCTTCGCAGGGGTGATCGCGCATGACCTCGAGTGCCGTGCGGCAGCCGTCCAGGGCGGGGTCGATGTGCTCGTGCTCGGCTTCCATCTCGAGCAGCATCGTCTCGGCCCCGGAATCGTCGTCGGAACGAGCATGCTCGAGCAGGGCCGGCCACATCGCGGTGTCCTCGATCGCGTGATGATGGTGCAGGACGGTGGCGAATCGCTCCCATCGCCGCGTGAGCGCCGCCCAGGTCGCATCGGCGCCGAAGGGAGTGCCGCGCGCCGCTCGTACGAAGCGGGCGAGATCGCGCCGGAAGCCGTGGTGCATCAGGTACATACCGCTCTGGTCGTGCGGCCCCTCGGCGACGTGCGCCTGACCGGGAAGGTCGAGAACCTTCAGGCGGTGTGGGCTCGGACCGGTGTGGGAGCGTTCATCGTTGGACATGGCCTTCTCCTTCGAGAGAGGGGGCGGACGGTGCTTCACGCCGCCGGCGTACGCAGCCAGGACCACGCAAGGACGCCGATCCAGATCTCGTACCCGAGGGTGCTCAGCGCGAGCAGCGGGAAGAGCGCGGAGGTGAGGAGCGTGGCGCTACCGGCGAGGGAGAGCACGATCAGCAGTACGCCGGTGCGCCGGAGCCACGGTGACGTGTTCATCGCGCGCAGGCCGAGCACGAGTGCGCCGACGAAGAAGACCCGCGCGAAGACCGAGAAGGCCAGTGAGAAGGGGGCGACGGCGTCCCAGGCGCCGAGGATGCGCAGGTCCGCACCGCTGTCACCGACCTCGAGGGCGACGCTGTGCAGGAGGCCGCCCAACGGCCAGATCAGGGCGAGCAGGATGCCGGCGCCGACGGCAACGGAGGACAGGACTCCGGTCGGATCGGCACGGCGCAGCCGGAAGCCGACCGCGCCGAGGAAGCCGAGGAGCAGGCTGCCGGCGACCATGAACGCGTAGTTGCCGACCCGATACAAGGTGGCGGCGTCGAGGACGTGGTGTCCGCGCACGAGCGCCGAATCGTGCGGATCTCCGCCGTGCGGGAGTACGACGACCGTCATCGCGATCATCACCCCGAGCTGGACGAGCGCGAAGGCGAGCCCGAACCGGGTGCTCAGCCGGGGAATGTCGAGGACGCGGACCCCTGGTGTCGCAGGAGATTCGCGGTCGATTTGGAGTGTGGACATGGTGGATTCCTTTACTGTGGAAGGGGATGCGACGACCGTAGGAATTCAGGGGCCGGCGCCACATCGCTCCCAGGGCCGGTCTCCGGAGCGCCCACGGCCTGAGCGAGAGGTCAGCCCTTGGGCTGATGCCAACGAACCGGCGGTGCCCCTACGCTCGGGCGGGTGACCCTCGTCGATCGGCTCCGCAGCAACCGCCTTGACGCGGCACTCGCTGCCGCCTTCGTCGTGGCCGCCTTGGTCCAGAACGCGGTCAGCCCTTTCGGGGACCCCGGTCTGGCCGAGCTCTACGTGGTCGGTTCGACTCTGCCGCTGGCCTGGCGTCGGAGCTTTCCCGTCGAATCGTCCCTGTGTGTTGCGGCCTTCCAACTGGTGCCGCTCGACGGCTTCCCGGTACTCGGCTTCGTCGTGGTGATCCTGCAGTTCTTCGCGCTCGGCGCCCATGGGTCACCCCGGATCGCCGTGGCCCTGGCGGCGACGACGGCATCGGCGACCGCGGTGGTGGGCACACTCCTCGGCCCGGAGGCTCCGGTCGCCGCAGTCGGCGGCGTGCTCGTCGTACTCGCACCTGTTCTCGCGGGTCGCCTGGTACGTCACCTGCGCGCCCAGAACGCGGCGCTCGCGCAACTGACTCGCGAGCTCGCCGAGGAGAGAGTCCGGGCCGAGGCGGCTGCGGTGGAGGCGGAACGAGCCCGGATCGCGCAGGAACTGCACGATGTCGTGGGCCACGAGCTGACCCTGATCGCCATCCAGGCCGAGGCCGCGGGGACGGCTCTGCGCGTGCGTCCCGAGAAGGCAGCCGAACCCGTCGAGGCGATCCGGAGCACCGCGCACAGGACGCTCGCGGAGATCAGGTCGGTGCTCGATGTGCTCGCTCCCGCCGATGTGCCCGCCACCGACGGGGTGGCCGAGTTGTCGCGTCGCGCGCGAGAGGCGGGGATCGAGAATGTCCTCGAGGAGACGGGTACGCCGCCTCCGCCGCACGCACCGGTGTCGCTGGCGGCCGGCCGGATCGTGCGTGAGTGCCTGACCAATGCCGGTCGGCATGCGCCGGGCGAGGCGGTCGACCTGCGGGTCGACTGGCGTCCCGATCACGTCCTGATCCGGTCCGGAAACCGGGTGTCCTCCGCGATCGTGGGCAGACCGGGTCGGGGACTGGCCGGCATGCGTCATCGAGCCGAGCTCCTCGGAGGCAGCTTCTCGGTCCACCCCTCTCCGGAGCGGTTCGAGGTCAGCATCCGCCTGCCCGTCGTACGGGAGGCCGATGACGCGCGTACTCGTGGTCGACGACCAGGACATGGTGCGGCAGGGCCTGCGGCTGATCCTCGAACTGGGTGGCATGGAGGTGGTCGCCGAGGCCGCCGACGGTGTCGAGGCCGTGACGGCGGTGGCCGAGCATGAGCCCGATGTGGTGTTGATGGACCTCCGGATGCCGGGGATGGACGGGGTCGAGGCCACTCGTCGGATCACCGCGACCAGCGATGCACGAGTGCTCGCCCTGACCACCTTCGACGTCGATCAACATGTGGTGGACGCACTCGGCGCCGGCGCGGTCGGCTTCCTGCTCAAGGACGTCACCTCCGAGAGCCTGGTCGACGCGGTACGCCGGGCCGCGGCGGGTGAACCGGTGGTCGCACCCGCCGTACTGGAAAGGATGATGGGCCACTTCGTCGCCAAACCGCCGCTGCCGCTGCGCGAACCGCCGGGCTTCGCGGAGCTCAGTTCCCGCGAGCGCGAGGTGCTCGCCTTGATCGGACAGGGCCGGACCAACGGCGAGATCGCGGCAAGCCTCGTGATCAGCATGGCCACCGTGAAGACGCACGTGCGCCATGTCTTCGCCAAGCTGGACCTGCGCGACCGAGCCCACGCGATCGTGGTGGCCCGGGAGGCCGGGCTTTCCTGACACGGGCGGTGCTTGCCGTGAGGTGCATCAGGTCGGGTTCTCGCTCACGTCGATCCTGTTGCCACCAGGATCGGCGAACACGAAGGTTCGTAGCCCGGAGTCGGCGTCGCGGATTCCCTTGACCATGCGGACTCCCTGCATGGCAGGCCCGTTGACACGCGGCCATCAGTCGGTAGAAGGAAACCGCGGTCACCACTCCCAGCTGATCCCGAGAAATCCCGGGCCGAAGTCTCGCTGGCGGTGGTGTACCGAGGCTGTCTCGACCGTGTCGGCGCGCCACTGGTGGGTGAGGCCGGCCTCGGAGAAGAACATCCAGGATCGAGTGGGGACGGCATCGGGATCGAAGCGGATCCAGACCGTGGCCTCCTCGAGTCGCTGTTGCGCCACGATCTCGTACGCCGTGGCGAGGTGGAGCCCGGCTCCTTCCCGCTGGGTGACCTCGACCTCGCTCAGCCAGGACTCGCCATTGCGTAGTGGGCGAGAGGGCTGCAGCCTGACCGTACGGACATTGCGGGCGACGTCACGGACCTCCGCGACGGTGCATCCGGCGACCGCGCAGTAGATGTTGTCGTCGATGCCGCCGTCTTCGTCGGTGCCGGTGAAGACGGTCAGACCGTCGACCCCGTCCCGATTGGCGACGACGAGGCGTCGTACGTGCGTGCGCGCGATCTCGTGATGTGGTCCGATGTCGACCGTGACGTGGGTGGCGAGCCGGGTGATGTCGGGATCGCCGTCCGTCGTCGTGCCGGCCACCGGATCCAGCATCGGATAGTCCACGATGCGGTCGAAGGGTTCGATGCGGCGGGCGCGCCGGGCGGACCGTCCGGACAGCAGTTGGGTGAGGCTGCCGGGAAGCAGATCCAGGATCGTCTCGAGTTCGATGACGGCCTCGAAGGAGGCCGGTCGCGCGGGCTCGCGCCGTCCTGCGCGCCAGTAGGACAGGGCGGTGATCGAGACGGAATGCCCCTTGTGGGCAAGGCGGTCACGAACCTCGCCCAGGGTCAGTTGGTTGCGTTCCATCGCGACCCGCAGGGCATCTGCGAAGGTCGGCGGTGAACTGGACGTGGGCACGCCCGAATCCTCCCGTGTCGGGGCCGGCGGAGGGACCGGTTCTCGCGGTGCGATACCTGACCCCGTGGTTTCCCAATGGACGCGCCCGGGCTTGTGAAAGCCGATGGTTATGCTGCGCGAACCTCCATTGGGACGATGTGAGGGCTCGGTGCGGAGCTGGACGCCAGATGGTGCTTCCACGGGGTCGATCACGTGGAAGGGCAGTGATGGCAGCGCAGGACGTGCAGGGTCGGACGATGCGGATCGCGGCGCGGATCGCCGCGCTCGTCGTCGTGGTCGGTTCGTTGACGCCGTTGGCGGCCGAGGCGGCCGCCGGGAGTGCGGTCTCCGGTGTTGCCTGGGCTGACACCAACCGTGACTCGGTCAAGGATCCCGGGGAGGCCACGCGGTCCGGGGTGACGGTGCAGTTGCTGTCATCCCCGGCCGGGACGGTGGTGGCGACCACGACGACGGCGGCGAACGGTTCCTATTCCTTCCCCAATGTCGCCGACGGCGACTATGTGGCGCGGATCGATGCGCCCGGCGCCTTC